>CAIWHQ010000341.1 GCA_903912465.1 uncultured Alphaproteobacteria bacterium
AGGGCGGCCCAGACCTGGCGCTGGAATTCGGTGCCCCCCTCCGCCGTCGGTAGGGAATCGAGGGCGCGGGCGTCGCCGGCGAAATAGGCCGCCAGGGCGCTGGCCACGGCGGCCGGCGCCGCGCCGTCCGTCACCCGGGCGCCCGGCCAGTACCGGGCGACCAGCCGGTCCAGCCGCCCAGAGGCCTCGGCGAAGTCGAGGCCGTGCAGCACCCCAGAGGCCTCGGCGAAGTCGAGACCGTGCAGCACCCCTGACCCGTCGGCCAGGACGACCAGGTCCCCGAGGGGCGAGGGCAGGACGGCGCGGATCAGGTCGCGGCCAGCCATGGTCAGTCCCCGAAGGTCAGGACGATCTTGCCGAAGTGCTCGCCAGCCTGCATGGCGCGGAAGGCCTCGCGTACCTCGGTGAAGGGGTAGACCTTGTCCACCACCGGGCGGATACGGTGCAGGTCGATGGCCCGGCACATGGCCTCGAACATCTCCCGGGACCCCACCGACAGGCCCTGGAGGCGGGCGTTGTTGCCGATCAGGACACCGGGATTGACCCCCTCACCCGCCCCGGCCACCACGCCGATGATGGCAATGTGCCCGCCGATCCGTACCGCCCTCAGGCTTTGCTGGATGGTGCCGGCGCCGCCGACCTCCATGATGAAGTCCGCCCCGACCCCGCCGGTGGCCTCCCGCACGGGGCGCGACCACTCGGGCGTGGCCCGGTAGTTGACCAGGTGGTCGGCGCCCAGCAGGCGGGCCCGCTCGAGCTTCTCGTCCGACGAAGAGGTGATCAGGGTCCGCAGGCCCGCGGCGTGGGCGAACTGCAGGCCGAAGATCGACACCCCGCCCGTGCCCTGCAGGACCACCGTATCGCCAGGCTCCAGGCGGGCATCCTCGAAGAGGCCCCGCCAGGCGGTGAGGCCGGCGCAGGCCAGGGTCGAGACCTCCTCGTCAGTGAGGAAGTCGGGGACCTTCGAGACCCCCTCCTGGCTGAACACCTGCAGCTCTGCCCCGGCGCCCGGGATGGGACTGCCCAGGGCACTGGTCAGCTTTTCCACCGTCGCCCGGCCCGAGGTCCAGTTCTGGAAGAACAGGGTCGAGACCCGGTCGCCGGGCTTCACCCGCGTCACGCCCTCGCCCACCGCCTCGACCACGCCGCAGCCATCGGAAAAGGGGGTGATGCTCCCGGCCATGGCCGGTCCCCGGCTATAGACCCCGCCCACCATGAGCAGGTCGCGGTAGTTCAGCGAAACGGCCCGCATCCTCACCAGGACCTGGCCGTGGCCCGGCGTCGGCGCGGGCCGCTCCACCACCTCGATCCGGTCGACGCCCCAGGGCTCGGAAACCTGAATTGCACGCATGGCCGTCCTCCCGTTCTCATAAATCTGAGGGGTCATAGTCCCCCAAGGGCGACATGACGCAAGGGGCTGGTGCCTCAGGTGTCCAGCCGGCGGATCCTGTAGAGGCCGAAGGCGCCCAGGAGCCCGATCGCAGCCATGCCAGACATGGCCAGGTAGCCGCCTGAGCCGACCGAGTCGAACAGCGGCCCGGAGGCCAGGGTGGCCAGGCCGGAGAGCACGCCCCCCTGCAGGGCGGCGTTGACCAGCTGGGCGGCCGAGGCGGTCTGCGGCCCCGACAGCCGGGACGCCAGCTGGATCGAGGCCAGGAAGACGGCGGTGTAGGTCAGGGCGTGAAGGGCCTGCAGCGGGACCAGGGCCCAGAGGGGTGGGGCGGCGGCCATCAGGGTCCAGCGCAGCACCCCGGCCACCCCGCCGATCGCCAGGAGGTTGCGCGGGCCAAGCCGGCCCTGCAGGCGCGAGCCGAACCAGAGGAAGACCACCTCCACCCCGACCCCCAGTCCCCAGAGCAGGCCGGTCAGGCTCTCCGGCAGGCCCTGCGCCTTCCAGGCCAGGGCCGAGAAGGCGTAGTAGAAGGCGTGGGCCGACTGGATCAGCCCGGCCGAGCCCACGGCCAGCAGGAAGACCGGGTCCCGCATCAGGGTCTTGAGGCCCGCAAGGCCGCCACCGTCACGGGAAGCTCCGCGGCCAGGCGCCAGATCCGGGGGCAGAACGAACCGGGCGCACAGAGCCGTCAGCCCGGCGGCGAGGATCATCCAGGCCAGGGCGACATCCACCGAGACCGCAGTGACAAGGGCACCGGTCGTAATGGCCCCGCCGATGTAGGCCGCCGAACCCAGGCCTCTGGGCAGGCCGTAGTTGAAGCCTTCCGTCTGGGCCCGCGACAGGGCGATGACGTCGATCAGGGGCGGCAGGGCCATGTAGAGGCTGGCC
>CAIWHQ010000342.1 GCA_903912465.1 uncultured Alphaproteobacteria bacterium
CCATCGGAGGCGAAGGGCCATGATCGCCTGGCGCGACGGGGACTGGATCGAGGACGGCGACGTCCTCCCGGCAGACGATCGGGGGCTGACCCTGGGCGACGGCCTGTTCGAGACCCTGCTGGCGGTGGATGGCGGACTGGCGCATGCAGGGCTCCACTTCCGGCGCCTGGCCGCGTCCGCGGCAGCCCTTGGCCTGCCGCCACCCCCCGAGGCCAGCCGGCTGGAGGCCGTCGCCCGGGAGACCCTCACCCGGAACGGGCTGAACCGCGGACGGGCTGCCGTCCGACTGACCCTGACTGCCGGGCGCTCGGCCCGGGGCCTTGTCCGCGAGCCTTCCGCCGACGCCCGCCTCCTGGTCACCGCCAGCCCGGCGCCAGAGGCCGGGACCACCGTCCGCCTCGCAACCGTCTCGGTACGGCGCAACCCCGCCTCCCCCGCCTCGCGTCACAAGACCCTGTCCTACATCGACAGCGTCATGGCTCTGAGGGAGGCCCATCAGGCCGGTGCCGACGAGGCGATGATGTTCAATACTGCCGGACGGCCGGCCAGTGCGGCCGCCGCCAACCTCGTCTTCCGGATCGACGGGGAGATTGTCACGCCGCCCCTCTCCGAGGGGATCCTGGCCGGGACCACACGGACCCGACTGCTGGCGGCCCTGCCGGAGATGGTGGAGCGTCGGCTGACCCGTGCCGAGGCGAAGACGGCCGACGCCCTTGTCCTGACCAACGCCCTGCGCGGCCTCCGCCCGGCCCTGTCCTGGGACGACCGGGACCTGCCGGGGAGCGGCGAGCTGAGGGCGCGCCTGGAGGACAGGCTTTCCCTTGCGGAAGACCGTGATAGCCTCGGCTGAAATCAGCCAGAGAGGCCGTCATGCCCACCGAGACCCAGGCGCCCATCGATCCGGAACTGATCCGCAAGGCGCAAAGACGCGTCAGCCTGCGGATGGGCTTCTTCAGCCACGCCCTCGTCTATGTGGCCGTCAATGCGGGTCTGTTCGCGCTGAACGTTTTCCAGGGTGGAACCCTATGGTCCTTCTGGCCCATGGCCGGCTGGGGCATTGGCCTGGCCGCCCATGGCCTGTCGACCTGGGTCTCCCTCAACGGCGACGGCCTGCGCGAACGGATGCTGAAGCCGGAAATCGACCGGCTGAACGGAGGCCGATAGGTCCCTCAGGACCCGCGTTTCGGCTTGCCACGAAAGGGCGCGCCGCGGGGCGCGGGACCGTCGTTCGGCTTGCGCTTCGGGCCCGTTCCTGCGGTCGGGCCTGAACCTGCCGGCCGGGGCTTTCCCTTCCAGGGCCGGTCGCCCGGGGCGGCTAGGGGTCGATCGCCCTGCACGAAGGGCTTCTTCTTGAAGGGCTTTTTCTGGAAGGGCGGCTTCTCGAAGGGCGGCTTCTCGTAAGGTGCCTTCTCGAAAGCGGACTTCTCGGGTGCCGTCTTCTGGAAGGGCGGAGTCCCGGGGGATTGGGGCGCTCTCGGAGCCGCCGATTCCGCCGCGAAGGGCCGGGGTGCCCGCTTGGGCCGCGGCGGAGCGGACGCGCGCTCCCCTGCAGCTGCGAACTCGCGGCGAGGACGCGAGGGCCGGGACTCTGTTCCCGGTGCCTCGGACGGCGCGATCCGCGTCCCGTCCGGCATGGGAACGGCGATGGCCGCCGCGAAGGCGGGCGAAACCTCCCGGCTGATCTCGAAACGGGTCTCGGCCTCGAATATCCGTATATTGCCGATGTCGCGCTTGGTCACGCCCCCCGCCCGGCAGATCTTGGGGATGAGCCACTTGGGATCGGCCTGGTCCTTGCGGCCGATGTCGATGCGGAACCAGTCCATGTCGCCAGGTTCACGCCG
>CAIWHQ010000343.1 GCA_903912465.1 uncultured Alphaproteobacteria bacterium
CAACCGGGTCTTCTCGCACTACGAGGGCTACAAGGGCCCCATCGACGCCGGCCGCAAGGGCGTGCTGGTCTCCAACTCCGACGGCGAGACAGCGGCCTATGCCCTGTGGAACCTCGAGGACCGGGGCATCATGTTCGTTGGCGGCGGCGAAAAGACCTATCAGGGCATGATCATCGGCGAGAACTCCCGGGCCGACGACCTGGACGTCAACCCGATGAAGGCCAAGCAACTGACCAACGTCCGCGCCTCCGGCAAGGACGAGGCTGTCCGGCTGACGCCCCCCCGCCGCATGACCCTCGAGCAGGCCATCGCCTACATCGAGGATGACGAACTGGTGGAAGTCACGCCAAAGTCCATCCGCCTGCGCAAGCAGGTGCTCAATCCGAGCTTCCGCAAGAAGCGCGTCCGGGTCGACTAGGGTCCCGGCGCCCGCCGGGACGACAACCATGGTTCACCCGCTCTACACGGGCATGCCGCCAACCATCTTCGACGAGATGTCGGGGCTGGCCCGGGCCCACGGGGCCCTCAACCTAGGCCAGGGCTTTCCCGACGACCCCGGCCCGGAGGCCCTTCGACGGGCAGCGGCTGAGGCCGTCCTTAACGGCTACAACCAGTATCCGCCCTCCCGGGGCCTGCCGGAGCTGCGCCGGGCCGTAGCCGCCCACTACGCCCGCACCCAGGGCCTGTCCTTCGATCCCGACACCCAGATCACCGTCACCTCGGGGGCCACCGAGGCCCTGGCCTCAGCCATCCTGGCCCTGGTGGAACCGGGTGACGAGGTCATCCTCTTCCAGCCGGCCTACGACGCCTACGCCCCCCTGGTGCGCCGGGCCGGGGGCGTTCCCCGGTTCGTGACCCTGGCGCCGCCGGACTGGCGCTGGACCGCCGGACAGCTGGAAGCCGCCTTCACCCCCCGGACCCGGGCGGTGATCCTCAACTCGCCGGTCAACCCCACGGGGGTCGTGGTCCCCCAGGCCGACCTGGAGCTCCGGGCGGCCGCCTGCCGGGCGAGGTCCATCCCGGTCATCTGCGACGAGGTCTGGGAGCAGCTGGTGTTTGACGGCGCCGTGCACAGGCCCCTGATCGCCCTGCCGGGCATGGCGGACCTTGCGGTCAAGATCGGCTCGGCGGGCAAGATGTTCGGCCTCACCGGCTGGAAGGTGGGCTTCCTTTGCGCCGGTTCCGCCCTGTCGCCAGCCCTGGCCCGGGCCCATCAGTTCCTGACCTTCACCACCCCGCCCAACCTCCAGGTCGCCGTCGCCCTTGGCCTGGAGACGCCGGGGGACTGGTTCGAGGCGATGCCCGCCCGCCTGCAGGCCAGCCGCGACCGGCTGGCCGCAGCCCTGCAGCGGGAGGGCTTCGCGGTCGCCCATTCCCAGGCCACCTACTTCCTCACCGTGGACCTGCCCGGCTCCGGTGTGGACGAGGCCGACCGGGCCTTCGCCCTGCGCGCGGTGACGCAGGCCGGCGTCGCCGCCATCCCGGTCTCGGCCTTCTACGAGACCGAGGCCGTCACCCGGGTCCTGCGCCTGTGTTTCGCCAAGGCCGACGACGTGCTGGACGAGGCCGCGATGCGGCTGGCCCGGGCCCGCGACCTGTCCCTCGGCGCGGGGGCCTGAGGCCTCAGCTCGTCGAGCCGCCGTCCACCACCACGGTCTGGCCGGTCATCCAGCC
>CAIWHQ010000344.1 GCA_903912465.1 uncultured Alphaproteobacteria bacterium
GCCATGAAGCTGGGCGCCAACCATCCCATGGGCCCCCTCGAGCTGGGCGACTTCATTGGCCTGGACACGGTCCTGTCGATCATGAACGTGCTCTACGAGGGCCTGGCGGACTCCAAGTACCGGCCCTGCCCCCTGCTGACCAAGTACGTCGAGGCTGGCTGGCTGGGCCGCAAGGCCGGCCGCGGCTTCTACGACTATCGCGGCGAGGTCCCCGTCCCGACCCGCTGAGCCCGACTGCACGCCGCGGGCGCAAGCGCCTGACAGGGCGAGATTTTCCCGTTCGACACCCCGTCATGGTTAACCGATACTCCGGAGTGATTCGGGTACGGGCGGGAACATGCGACGCCTCATTCTGCCGCTGCTGACCGCAAGCTATTTCAGCCTGTCGCTGATCTTTGCGGTCCTGATCTGGCGCAACGGCGGCGGCTGGGGCGCTGGCGTCGCCGCGCTCGCCGGCGGCCTGGGACTCTGCTTCACCTTCCACGGCCTGATCACCGGCGTCCTCGGCCAGGCCTCCCTGCGCAAGGAAATCGACACCCTCCGCCATGCCCATCGCCTGCTGGTCGGCCAGATCGAGCAGATCGACGCCCGGGTGGCCGAGGTCCTGGAGACCGTCGCCTTCGACGCCCAGCGCCGCTCCGAGGAGCTGACCACCGAGGTCCAGCTGCTGGAGGACCTGGTTACCCGCATGAGCGAACGGCTCGACGAGCGGCTCGCCGACGGACCGGTGGGACGCGCCGGAGAGGGTGCCCGGGCCGGCTGGCGCGAGCGGCTGCAGACCGTGCGTGAGGCCCTGGTCGCCGGCCGCGTGGACCTCTACCTCCAGCCGGTGGTCAACCTCCCCCAGAGGCGGACCGTCTTCTACGAAAGCTACACCCGCCTGCGCGACGAGACCGGCCGGATCCTGATGCCCGCCGAGTTCCTGACTGTGGCCGAGCCCGAGGGCCTGGTGGCCGCCGTCGACAACCTGCTCCTCTTCCGGTGCGTGCAGATCGTCCGCCGGCTGGCCCAGACCGACAAGAAGGTCGGCATCTTCTGCAACATCTCGATCAGCTCCCTGTCCGACGAGGGTTTCTTCCCGCAGTTCCTCGAACTGATGGCCGAGAATACCGACCTTGCCGGTTCGGTCATTTTCGAGATCGGCCAGTCCGCCTATGACGGCCGCAGCTCGACGGTGGTCCGCAACATGCGTCGGCTGGCCGAACTGGGCTTCCGCTTCAGCCTCGACAAGGTCCGCCGGCTGGACATGGACTTCCAGGAACTGGCCCGCAGCGACGTGCGCTTCCTCAAGATCGCCGCCCAGTCCCTGCAGGACGAGATCGTCGAGAGCGGCGAGGGCCCGGTCTTCCGCGCCCTCCCCGACCTGGCCGCCCAGGACTTCGCCGCCCTGGCCCGCCGCTACGGCGTCGACATCATCGCCGAGAAGATCGAGGACGAGCGCCAGACCGTCGAGGTGCTCGAGCTCGACATCGGATTTGGCCAGGGCCACCTGTTCGGCGAGCCCCGGGCCATCCGCGGCGCCATCCTCGCCGAGACCGACCCGCCCGCCGACTATCTCCAGGCGCCCCTGCGGCGCAGGGCCGTCTAACGGGCCTCAGAAGCGACCTCGACGCCGTCGGCGGTTGACCGCCGAGGCGGGGGCCGCTACCGCCCCGGGTCATGAGCCTTCCCGAACCGATCCAGGGTCTGGACGAGATCGCCGACCGCTACGACGTGGTCCTGTCGGACGTCTGGGGCGTCATCCACAACGGTCGCGAGCGTTTCGCCCCCGCCTGCCGCGCCCTGGCCGCCTTCGCCGAGCAGCGCGGTCCGGTCATCCTGATCTCCAACGCCCCCCGGCCGGCCGCTGACGTGGTTCCCCAGCTGGACGACCTGGGCGTGCCCCGCGCGGCCTGGAGCACCATGATCACCTCGGGCGACGCCACCCGCACCCTCCTGGCCGAGCGGGCGCCCGGGCCGGTCTGGGCGATCGGCCCGGATCGCGATGCGCCCCTCTATGCCGGCCTGGGCCTGGAGCTGACGGGGCCGGAGGACGCCGCCCTCATCTGCATCACGGGTCCCTACGACGACGAGACCGAGACCGCAGAGGACTATCGCGAGCGCTTCGAGGCCATCCTGCCGCGCCGCCTGCCCCTCCTCTGTGCCAATCCCGACATCGTGGTGCAGAGGGGCGACCGGCTGATCCCCTGCGCCGGCGCCCTGGCCCGTCTCTATGCCGACCTGGGCGGCGAAGTGCGCATGGCCGGCAAGCCCCACGCCCCGATCTACGACCTCTGCATTGCCGAGGCGGAAGCCCGGCTCGGACGCCCCGTGGACCGCCGGCGCATCCTCTGCATCGGCGACGGCATCCCCACGGACATACTGGGCGCCAATAGCCAGGACCTCGACGTCCTCTTCGTGGCCGGCGGGATCCATGGTGCCGAACTCCTGGGGCCGAAGGGCCTGGACATGGCCGCCACCCAGGGGCTCCTCGCCCAGGCGGGGGCTGGCGCGCAGTGGGCCAGCGGGGCCCTGGACTGGCATGCCCCCCTTCGCGGCGACGGCCCCGAACGCTAGACTGGCCAGCCCGAGGAGGACCGGATGCAGGGACGATTTTTCGAGGACCTTTCCGTTGGTGACAGCGCCGGGATCACCCGCATCGTCACCGCCGCGGTGATCGAGGCCTTCGCCGAGGTCTCCACCGACTCCAACCCCGTCCACCTCGACGCCGACTATGCCGAGGGCACGATCTTCAAGGGCCGGATCGCCCACGGCATGCTGTCGGGGGCCTACATCTCCGCCGTCATCGGCATGCAGCTGCCCGGACCAGGGACCATCTACCTGTCCCAGTCCCTGCGCTTTCGGCGGCCGGTACGCCTCGGCGACGCCGTGGACGTCCGGGTCACGGTGGAGGCCCTCGATCCCCGCCGAGGCGAAGTGACCCTCTCCACCGTCTGCGAGGTCGGCGGCAAGCGGGTAGTCGAGGGCGAGGCCGTGGTCCTGGCGCCCCGCCGCGAGGCGGGCTGACCATGCGTATCATCCGGGGCTGGAAGGGACTGTCGCAGGACGACCAGGGCGCAAGCATTGCCCTGGGCAACTTCGACGGCGTCCACCGCGGGCACCAGGCGGTGATCGGCCTCGCCGCCGCTGCCGCCCGGGACCTGGGCATTGCCCTCGGCGTCGTCAGCTTTGATCCCCACCCCCGCCGAATCTTCCAGCCTGACGCCCCCGCCTTCCGCCTGATGAAGCCCGACCAGCTGGCCCGGGCCCTGGAGGCCCTGGGGGTGGACCGCCTCTACCTCCTGCCCTTCGACGACGAAATGCGTGAGCTGTCCGACCAGGCCTTCGCCGATCAGGTCCTGCACCAGGGCCTGGGCGTACGCCACGTGGCCGTGGGCTTCGACATCTCCTTCGGCAAGGGCCGCACCGGCAGCCCCCGGACCATGCAGGCCTATGGCGCCGCCCTGGGCTTTGGCGTTTCCGTGGCCGAGGCGGTCGGGGATGGGGGCGAAGGCCGCGACAGCGACAGCGAGGGCAAGTTCTCCTCCACCGACGCCCGCAATGCCCTGCGCGAGGGCCGCCCGGACCTGGCCGCCGCCATCCTGGGCCGCCCCTTCGCCATCGAGGGCGAAGTCCGCCAGGGCCGCCAGCTGGGCCGCACCCTCGGCTATCCCACCGCCAACGTCGAGCTGGACGACTATGTTGCCCCCCGCTTCGGCGTCTACGCCACCCTGACCCGCCTGGCCGACGGCCGCACCCTGGCCGGCGTCGCCAACATCGGCGTCAACCCCACCGTCGCCGGCGAGATCGCCCCGCGCCTGGAGGTCTGGCTCTTCGACTTCGACGAGGACCTCTACGGCCAGGTGATCGAGACCGACCTCATCGCCTTCCTCCGCCCCGAGGCCAAGTTCGCCTCCCTGGAGGAAATGACCGCCCAGATCGACGACGACGCGTCGATGGCCCGGATGATCCTCTCGGCGGGATAGGCGGAGCCAAGTCTCAGACCAGCTGGATTTCCACCCGCTTGCCGCAGGCCTTGGCATAGCGGCGGATCGTCTCGAACGTCGGCGAGTGCCGGGGATCCCGCAGCGAGCTTTCCAGGCGTGAGACCGCGCTCTTTGAGGTTCCCATCCGGATCGCGACTTCCTCCTGCGTCAGGCCCGCCTGCTTGCGCGCCTCGAGTAGCGCCCGCAACGCGGCGTACTCATCGGCACCCGCTTCCCAAGCCTCCTTGAAGCCGGGCCGCTGCATCGCCTCTTCCAGGGCCTTCTTTCCGTCGTGACGGACAGGCTTGAAACCCGGATCGCTCATGACTGTACCTCCTTCAGACGTCTACGAGCCAGCTTCAGGTCCCTGTCGGGCGTCGCCTGGCTCTTCTTCACAAGGCTGTGCAGAATCACGAGCTCGCGACCGACCTGCGTGCAATAGAACGCCCGGCCGATCCCTTCGGGTCCCTTGCACCGCAGCTCGAACAGGCCTCCGCTCATCGCACGCGAGTGAGGCATCCGGAGATCGAGGCCATCCGCCTCCAGCCACTCAACAAGGCGGAGGAAGTCGGCATAGATGCCGACGGGCCAATCCTCGATCTCCCGCCTCACGCGGTCGTTGTAGTAGAGAACCGTCCACACGCAGTGAGGTTATCATTCTTGGTAACTCCTGTCGATCGACCTCATCGGCTTCCTCCGCCCGAGGCCAGGTTCGTCTCCCTGGAGGAAATGACCGCCCAGATCGACGACGACGCCTCCATGGCCCGGATGATCCTCTCGGCGGGGTGAGGGGGCGGATCGCCGGAAATCCCGCCATTGCATGTCCTGCAGCAACGGCGTTAGAACTTCCGTATGAACATTACAGTTAAACTCACCAAGGTCGGCAACTCGACGGGTGCCATCTTCCCGAAGGAACTCCTCGCGCGCCTGCGTGTCGGTCCCGGGGATACCCTCTACGTCAGTGAAGCGCCGGACGGCGGTGTCCGCCTGAGTCCCTCCAATCCCGACTTCGAGGCCAAGATGGCGGCTGCGGAGGCGATCATGCGTGAGGATCGCGACATCCTCCGTATCCTGGCGAAGTGACGGGCAGGGGTCCGGACGAGCCCGTCTGGCTGGAAACCGAGGTTGCGCTCGCCATTCACGACCGGCAACTGGCGGAGCACGGCGGATTGCAGGGCCTGCGTGACCCTGGCGCCCTGGCGGCCGCCCTCGAACGGCCTCGCCAAAAGTGGGCCTATGGGCAGACCGACCCCGCCGCCCTTGCGGCGGCGTACGCATGGGGCCTGGCAAGGAGCCACCCCTTCGCTGACGGCAACAAGCGCACCGCCTGGGTGCTCGCCCGTCTGTTTCTTGTGATGAACGGCCATCGACTGACATTCGGGGCATCGGAGGCGATCCAGATCGTCCTGGCCCTTGCGAGCGGGGAGCTGGAGGAAGACGCCCTCGCGGTCTGGATCCGGGAGCGCCTCGATCCCCCCTCCCCTGCTGACAGTGCCCCCGCCGGTCTGCTATAGCCCCAGCCCATGACCCGGGTCCGGACTCCTGCGCGAATTACCCGCCCGGCGTGACGCCGCCGGACGATCTCCAGCGCGCGCCGGGAATTCCTCACCCCTCCCTGATCCGGTCCAACCTGGAAGGTCCCATGGCCGACGACGCCGCACCCGCTTCGCGCGACTACCGCGAAACCGTCTTTCTTCCCGACACCCCCTTTCCCATGCGCGCCGGCCTGCCGGTCAAGGAGCCGGAGATCCTGGCCCGCTGGGAGGACCTGTATGTGCGCCTGAGGGCCGACCGTCAGGCCCAGGGTGCGCCCCTCTTCGTCCTGCATGACGGCCCGCCCTACGCCAATGGTGCCATCCACATCGGACATGCCCTGCAGAAGACCCTGAAGGACTTCGTGGTCCGCTCGCGCTTCGCCCTGGGCTTCGACGTCGACTACGTGCCGGGCTGGGACTGCCACGGCCTGCCCATCGAGTGGAAGATCGAGGAAGAGCTGCGCGGCCAGGGTCGCCGCAAGGAGGACGTCTCCAAGGCCGAGTTCCGCGAGCGCTGCCGCACCTACGCCGCCCAGTGGATCGAGGTCCAGAAGGCCGGCTTCCGCCGCCTGGGTGTCCTGGGCGACTGGGACAACCGCTATGCCACCATGGACTACGGCTCCGAGGCGGCCATCGTCGCCGAGTTCCATAAGTTCGTGGTCTCGGGCCAGCTCTACCGGGGCTCCAAGCCCGTCATGTGGAGCCCGGTGGAACGCACCGCCCTGGCCGACGCCGAGGTCGAGTACCACGACCACAACAGCCCCACCGTCTGGGTGAAGTTCCCGGTGGTGGAGGGCCCGCAGGCCGCCGACGGCGCCAGCGTGGTCATCTGGACCACCACCCCCTGGACCCTGCCGGCCAACCGCGCCATCGCCTACTCGCCTGAGATCGCCTACGCGGCCTACGAGGTCGAGGCCATGGAGACGGGCCTGGACTTCGAGCCCTGGGCAAGGGCGGGCGACCGTCTGATCGTCGCCGACGCCCGGGCCGCCGACGTGGCCGCCGCCGCCAAGATCGCCCGCTGGCGGCGGGTGGAGGACGTCGATCCCTCGGGCATGAC
>CAIWHQ010000345.1 GCA_903912465.1 uncultured Alphaproteobacteria bacterium
CGCGGCCTCTGGGCCTGAAGATGGCCGGCGGCGGCGACTACGACGCCAGCCCCATGGCCTCGCCGGGCCTGAAGGTCATGCACGTTCCAGATATCGACTACCGCAGTGTCTGCGCCACCTTCCGGGCTTGTCTGGAGGAGGTTCGCGCCTGGTCGTCGCGCCATCCGGATCACCTGCCCCTGCTCATCATGATGAACCTGAAGGACAGCCAGATCCCCTACCCGGGTGCGACGCCCCTCCTGCCCTTCGATGCTGCAGGCATGGACGAAGTGGACGCGGAGATCCGCGCGGTCTTCGGGAAGGACCGGCTCATCACCCCGGATCAGGTGCGCGGCTCGCGGGCCTCCCTGCGCGAGGCCGTCCGGAAGGGCGGATGGCCGTCCCTGGGCGCGGCCCGGGGCAAGGTCTTCTTCGCTGTCGACGAGGGGCCGGGGAAGGTGGCGCTCTACAGTCAGGGCCGTCCCTCGCTGGAAGGGCGGGCGGCCTTCGTCAACACCGACAGGTTTGAGGCGCCCTACGCCGCCTACGTGACCCTGAATGACCCGGCGAAGGACGGCCCACGCATCGCTGAGGCCCTGAATCTCGGCATGGTCGTCCGCACCCGCGCAGACGCCGACACGGTGGAGTCGCGAACCGGAGACCGCAGCCGACGGGACGGGGCCTTCGCCTCGGGCGCGCAGTACATCTCGACGGACTACATGACACCGGACCTCCGGCTCAGCGACTACTCGGTCGCCCTGCCCGGAGGTGGTGCGGGTCGGCGGGCGCCGGGGGTCAGACCATAAAGCCCAGGTCCCGGCGGGAGAAGTTGCCGAGGTTGGGGAAGATGGTGAGCAGCTGGGCGTCTGCGAGTCCGAACCACTTCCCCAGGGTCGAACCCACCTGGTAGACCGACGTGGTGGGAATGAGGATGTTGCCACTCATGTCCGGGTTGCTGAAGCCCGCCCGGTCGACGCCGACCGTTGGAAACTGGCCGAAGACGTCCCGGCCCCGGACCGCACCGCCCATGATGAGCTGGTGACCGCCCCAGGCATGGTCCGTCCCGTCGCCGTTTGAAGTGAAGGTCCGGCTGAAGTCCGACATGGTGAAGGTGGTCACGCTGCCCCGCATGTTCAGCCCGCCGATATTGCCCAGGACCCCGTCAAAATAGGCCATGGCGTGCGCCAGCTTGCCCATCAGGTTGGTGTGGGTGGTGTTCTGGCTGTCGTGGGTGTCGAAGCCGCCAAGGCCGACGAAGAAGACCTGACGGGTCACGCCCAAGGCCGTCGCGGCGGCCACAGACCTGGCGACCGTCATGAGCTGGGTGGCGAGTGAATTGGCCTCAACGGCACCCGTGACGGGGTTCGTGTAGTTGGTCGGTGCCGAGATCGAGGCGGCCGGGCCGCTGGCGAAGGCAGCGTTCAGGGCCTGGGCGGAGTCCATGGCGCGGCGGGTCATGGCCGCATGGTCCTGGGCGAACAGGCTGGTCCCCGAAACGTCGCGGATGGAGTCGGCCAGGGTGAGGGCAGCGGTCTGCGAACCGTAAAGCGAACTTCCGGACGCCGCATTGGGCAGGACCGCCGGCTGGGTCGAGGTGGAGATCTGGTACTGGACCGCCGTATTGCCCGCCAGGAAGACGGCGTTGCCGTTCGCCGAAACCGCCGTGAAGACAGCGCTGGAACCGTTCTGGGCCAGCATGGTGTCCGCCATGAGGCCACCCCAGCCCCGCTTGGCGCCCTCGGCCGCGCCGGATTGCCAGATCGAGACCTGGTCGTTGTGCGACATCAGGTTGGGCGGCAA
>CAIWHQ010000346.1 GCA_903912465.1 uncultured Alphaproteobacteria bacterium
CCCGGCCTGGCCTATAGCCGCGAGGCGCCCGCTGCGGCCCTCGCCGCCATCGGGACCGACGCCTGGACCGCCATCGCCATCGCCTCGCACAACCTCGAACTCGACCGGGAGGCCCTGGCCGCAGCCCTGCCCTCCGGGGCCGGCTATGTGGGCCTTCTCGGCGCCAAGCGGCGGCTCGGGGAGAGACTGGCGCCGCTCCGCGAAGCGGGGGTCAGCGAGGAAATCCTCGGCCGGGTGCATGCGCCCATCGGCCTCGACATCGGCGGCAAGTCGCCCTGGGAGGTCGCGGTTTCCGTGATCGGCGAGATCATGGCCGAGCGTTTCGGCGGCGGCGCGCGCTAGATCCTGAGAAGGGGCAGGACCTCCACCCGGTCGCCTCCGGCGAGGGCGGGAGCGCCCGGTAGCCGGCGCAGAAGGGCGTCGGCCTCTGAGAAGATCCGCACCAGGGAGGAATCCTGGTCGGTGAAGGCCTCGACACTCTCACCCTCCGCACCGGTCCTCAGACGCGCCCGCATCCAGTGCTCCCGGGGGCCGTTAGCGGGCAGGGGAGCGACCAGGGGCAGGGTGCGCAGGACCGGCGCAGCCGGACGGCCCTCGAGACCCGCCACCAGGGACCGAAGGAAGAGCTCTGCGCAGACAAAGGCCGAGGCGGGATTCCCGGGCAGGCCGAGCAGGGCCCGTCCGTCGGAAAGGATGCCGAAGAAGGTGGGCTTGCCCGGGCGCACCGCCACACTCTCGACCTTCATGGAAAGTCCCAGGTCGCCCGCCGCCGCCCGGACCAGGTCGTGGTCGCCCACCGAGGCGCCGCCGAGGGTGACCACCAGGTCGCCGCCGGCCTGGGCGATCGCCTCGCGGACGGCCTCGCGGCGGTCGCGCACCCCGGTGACACGTCGCACCTCGGCGCCCCAGGTCGTGAGCATGGCCTCCAGCCCCGGGGACCCGGAATCATAAATCTGCCAGGGACCGGGCCTGGCCGGCGCCTCGACCACCTCCTCGCCCGTGGACACGATGCTGACCCGCGGCCGCCGGATCACGCCGACACGGTCGCGTCCCGCAGAGGCGCACAGGGACAGCCGCCAGGGATCGAGCCGAAGCCCGGAAGCCAGGAGCCGGTCGCCGGCCCGGAAGTCTCGGCCAGCAAGCCGGACATTGTCGCCGACGGCGGCGGCGGGAACCTCGACCCCCTCGCCGTCCCGCCGGGCCTCTTCCTGGATCACCACCGCGTCCGCGCCCTCGGGCAGGGCCGCGCCCGTGAAGATCCGGATCGCCTGGCCCGGCGAGAGGTGCCCCTCGAACCCATGCCCCGCCGCGCTTTCGCCAACGATGGCGAGCCGGCCCGGGGCATCGGCGGCGCGGACCGCCCATCCGTCCATGGAGGAATTGGTGAAGGGCGGCTGGTCACGGACCGCGTGGATATCCTCGGCAAGCACCCTGCCGAGGACCTCGCCGAGCGGCAGGTCCACCCTCTCCAGGGGGCGGATCTCCGCCAGCATGGCCGCACGGGCGGCCTCGACAGTCATCAGCTTCACGGGTGGACCCAGTCTCCGGAGCGCCCGCCGGACTTCGAACACACCCGCACATCCTCGATGACCATGCCCCGGTCGGCGGCCTTGAGCATGTCGTAGAGGGTCAGGCAGGCGACGCTGACGGCGGTCAGGGCCTCCATTTCCACCCCGGTCCGGCCGGTGGTCCGGACCCGGGCAGTGACCTTCAGGCGGCCATCGACAGGCTCGACGGTCACCTCGGCCCGGGCGATGTCCAGGGGGTGGCACATGGGGATGAGGTCGGAGGTACGCTTGGCGGCCATGACGCCGGCGATCTCCGCGACGGCGCGGACCTCGCCCTTCCGGCCTCCGCCGGACAGGGCGAGCTCGAGGGTCTCGGGCGCAAGGCGAAGGAAGCCCTCGGCGACGGCCTCCCGGTCGGTCTCGGGCTTGCCCGAGACATCCACCATGCGGGCCCGGCCTTCGGCGTCGATGTGGGTCAGGCCGGTCACGACTCCAGCAGCCTCGGCATCAGCTCGACCATGTTGCAGGGGCCATGGCGGCTGTCGAGCTGGGCCGCGATGACCTTGTCCCAGCCATCCCTCACGGCCCCGTTAGATCCGGGAAGGCAGAAGACGAAGACGCCGTTGACGATGCCAGCCGTCGCCCGCGACTGCAGGGTGGACAGGCCCACGGACTGAAAGCTGACCAGGTGGAAGATCACCGAGAAGCCGTCGATGCGCTTGTCGAAGAGGGGCTCCACCGCCTCCGGGGTCACATCCCGCCCGGTGATGCCGGTGCCGCCGGTGGTGACCACGGCGTCAACCTTACCGGAATCGACCCAGGCCAGGATCCGGGCGCGGATTTCATCGACATCGTCCTTCACGATGGCCTTGTCGGCCAGGAGGTGTCCGGCCCCCGTGACCCGGTCGGCCAAGACCTGTCCTGAGGTGTCGCTCTCTTCATCCCGGGTATCTGAAACCGTCAGGACGGCGATGCGCACCGGGACGAAGGGTCGGGCCGTATCGATCCGGCCTCCGGGGGTCAGGGTGATCGGGGTTGCAGAGGTCATTGGGTCTCCCATCGCGCCAAGTCGTCTTGGTCCCGTTCGGTCGGCTCGATCCAGCGTGCGCCGTCCGGGCCGGTTTCCTTCTTCCAGAAGGGCGCCCGGGACTTCAAGTAATCCATCAGGAAGTCACAGGCCTCGAAGGCGGCGCGGCGGTGGGACGCCGCCGCAGCGACGAAGACGATGGCC
>CAIWHQ010000347.1 GCA_903912465.1 uncultured Alphaproteobacteria bacterium
CAGGCTGTCCAGGCCCAGTACCGGCTGACCCCGCTCTCGAGGTTCACGGGCACCAAGGCACCGCCGGCAAGCCCGCCGGTGGACTGGCCGCCCTTCGACCGCGCCAAGGAAGAGGGCCTGGGCTTCATTCCCTACATCAACGCCCTCCTGCCCCTGATGCCGACCGTCCCGTCCGAGGTCGACATGCGCGCGCGGTTCGCCCGGATCGGAGTCGCGCCGGGCCGGCCGTTCAACGCCGCCAGCCTGGATCCCGCCATCCGCAAGGCCATGGAAGAAGGCGTCGCCGAGGCCGCAGCCGAGCTGAAGGCCAGGGCCCAGACGGAAACGACCTCCAAGGACATGTTCGGATCCCGGGAGGCCCTGGGCAAGGACTACATCTATATGCGCAATGCCGGCGCCATGATGGGGATTTACGCCAACAGCAAGGCCGAGGCCCTCTACGGCAGCCAGCAGACAGACAGCAGCGGCAAGGTCCTGGACGGCTCGCGCAAGTGGGTCCTCAGGTTCGCGCCCGGCCAGCTCCCCCCGGTGAACGAGTTCTGGTCGATCACCATGTACAGCCTGCCGGATCGCTTCCTGGTCGCCAATCCGATCAACCGCTACTCGATCGGTGACCGGACCCCGGGCCTGAAGACCGGCCCGGACGGCTCCCTGGAAATCTACATCCAGAACGAGAATCCCGGGAAGGATAAGGAGTCGAACTGGCTACCCGCGCCCAAGGGACCGTTCTTCTTCGCGGCTCGCTTCTATGGCCCCAAGGACAACGCCCTGCGGGGCGAATGGTCCCTGCCGCCCCTGATCGAGCGCTAGGCCTGGCCACGCCCGCCCCCGATTCTCCGGGGCGGGCGCTTGCCGAGCCGGGGGAATGTCGCCAGATAGCAGATCTGGCGCACCCGCCGGTGGCTGGCGAGGAGCCGTCCCCATGTCCTGCTTGAAGACACCCTTCCCTGCCGGTCCGGGGCTCCTCAGCGCCCTTGTCCTCGCCGCCGCGACACCGGCCCTGGCCGACCCCTCCCTGCCGCCGCCAGCCGCCATGCCCATTCCCAGGGGCGACTTCGTGCTGGACCTCGGGGTGGCAGGGGTCATGGTCCCGCGCTACCCGGGCTCGGAGGAGTTCGCCGTCCGCGCGCGCCCCCTGGTGGGCGTCGAGCGCCTGACCCTGCCCGTCGTGGGCGTGGTCTCCGACGGCCCGGCGAAGGGCGTCTTCGTCTATCCCGCCTTCCGCGTGGATGGCGCGCGGGAGACCTCTGATTACCCGGAGTTGACGGGCATGCGCGACGTCGACTGGGCCATGGGCCTGGGCCTCGGCGCTGGTGTCAACCGGGGGAATTGGCGGGTCTTCGGCGAGGTCATGGCGGGGGTGAAGGGCTATAGCGGTCTCACCGCCCGGGCCGGCGCGGACCTGTTGTGGTCGCCCTCGCCCGAGACCGTGATGGCTTTCGGCCCGCGGATCAACCTGGTCGGGCAGGACTACGCGCGGACCTGGTTCGGCGTCACCCCGGCCGAGGCCGCCGCCTCGGGCGGAGCCCTGTCCGCCTACGACCCCGATGGCGGACTGGCCAGCGCGGGTCTCGCCATGACCTGGGGCCGGGCGATCAGCGATAGGGCCATGCTCCAGGTTGAAGCCGGGTGGGACCGGCGGCTCGCCGACATCGAGGACAGCCCCCTGGTCTCGCGCGGCAGCCGCGACGCGGTCTTTGTCGCCACCGGCGTAACCTGGCGCTTCAACTTCGGAGGGTCCTGACCCCCGGGTCCGCCCGGGCTTGGCCTCAGGACCCGGGTCTGAGCAGGATGCCGGCCAAGACCGGAGAGCCTGCCATGCCCGACCTCAACACCGGAATCCACGACGCCGAAAACCGCCTGCTCGACGAGCTGCGCCGGCAGCGCCGCCGTCTGAGGGAGTCCGGCGAGGGGGGCTCGGACGTCTCCGTCGGCCAGAAGGTAGCCGACACCGTGGCGGCCATCATCGGCTCCTGGCCCTTCATCATCATCCAGTCCTGCCTGCTGGCCGCCTGGGTGACCCTGAACGTGATCGCCTGGATCCGTCACTGGGACCCCTACCCCTTCATCCTGTTGAATCTGGCCCTGTCCTTCCAGGCCGCCTACGCCGGCCCCTTCATCCTGATGAGCCAGAACCGGCAGCAGGACATCGACCGGCGCAAGGCCGAGACCGACTACCAGGTGAACGTAAAGGCCGAGCTGGAGATCGAGCTCCTGCACCAGAAGCTGGACGCCCTGAAGGAACAGGAACTGGCCGACCTCGCCCGGGCCGTGCGGAACCTTTCCGAACAGCTGGAGGCCCGCCGCGGCTGAGGGCTTGCTTCCGCCGCCGGCCGTGAAAGTATGCCTCCGCAAGAGGAGGCGCAGGCGATGGATAGACCCCATGACAGGGCCCTGAGGGTGAGGGCTGAGGCCGTGATCCCCGGGGGTATGTTCGGCCACCAGTCCACCGCCCTCCTGCCGGACGACTATCCCCAGTACTTCGTGAAGGCCAAGGGTGCC
>CAIWHQ010000348.1 GCA_903912465.1 uncultured Alphaproteobacteria bacterium
GGCTGGTGAAGGTGGCCGTGGTCTCGGTCATGCCCCAGCCATTGCCGGGCGCCGAGCCCGGGAAGACCTCGACGATCCGACGGACCAGCTCCGGCGCCGAGGGCGCACCGCCGTAGGAGACCGACACGAGGGAAGACAGGTCGTACTTTGCCCGGGCCGGATGCTCGATCAGCTGCCAGGCGATGGTGGGCACACCGCCGGTGGCGTCGATGCGCTCGCGCTCGATGATCTGCATGGCCTGCTCGGCCTCCCAGCGGCGCATGAGCACGATCTTGCCGCCGGCGTTCATGGTCGGGCCGAGGGTGGCCGACAGGCCGGTGGCGTGGAACAGGGGCACCACCAGGAGGGAGCTGCGCTGGGGCAGCTTGTGGGGGTCGCTCTCGGGCAGGGGCTGGCCCGCCCGCAGGAAGTTGCGCGCCGCGGCTATGCCGCTGGTCAGCACGTTGGCGGTCATGTTGCGGTGGGTGCCCAGGGCGCCCTTGGGACGGCCCGTGGTCCCTGAGGTGTAAAGGATGGTGGCGTCGTCGTCGGGGGCGATATCAACATCCGGAAGGGCAAGGTCCGGCAGGTCCTTCCAGCTGTTGACCGGTCCGATCACCGTCTCCAGTCGCCGCACCCGGCCCGTCGCCGCCACGCCCTCGGGCAGGCGGGCGACATAGACGCGCTCCAGGTCGGGCAGGCCCGCCAGGTGGGGCATGATGCGCTCGAGCCGCTCATCGTCGACAATGACGATCCGGGTCCCGGAGTCGGCGAGGCCGTACTCCAGTTCGGGCCCGGTCCACCAACCGTTCAGGGGGGTCACGATGGCGCCGGCGAGGACCCCGGCATAGAAGGCCACCGGCCATTCCGGAAGGTTGCGCAGGATCACCGCGACCCGGTCGCCCTTGCGGATGCCGTCAGCCTGCAGCTGGTGGGCCAGGGTGATGGCGGCGCGGGCGAAGGCCTCATAGGTCGCCCGGTCGTCTTCGTAGACCAGGAATTCCCGGGCCCCGAAGGCGCGGGCGTTCAGGAAGATATCACGCAGGGTCGGTGGCGCGTTCTTCCAGACCCGCTGCACGACGCCACGGATCTCCATCTCCTCCATCTCATAGCGCTGGCCCGGCGCCGTCAGGCGCGCATGCGCCTCGGCGATCGACAGGACGGGCCATTCGGGAGCGGAGTCTGATGACATGGGGCGGATCTCGGACGATGGGGCGGGCGGACCAGGACCCTGAGGGCCTGACGCTGCGGCGATCAAGACAAAAAAGGAAGGGGGCGCCCCGAAGGACGCCCCCGGTTTCAGGTCGGCGTGACGGCTCAGGTCGACGCGGCGTCGCGCGACCGTCGGGCGTACTCGTCCTTCATCTCGGCCAGCTCCTTGGAGAACTTCTCCTGGGCTTCCTCCCGCAGGCGCGGGATGTGGTACTTGGGGAAGAGGTCGTTGTCGGGCCGGTAGTCCTTCAGCACCTGCTTGGCCAGGGTCACCTTGTGCACCTCGGTCGGGCCGTCAGCGATGCCCATGACCAGCGAACTGGTCACCATGTGCATGAAGGGCATTTCGTTCGAGACCCCCAGGGCGCCATGCAGGTGGGCGGCCTTGGTGGCGATGTCATTGTAGACCTTGGGCATGGCCACCTTGATGGCGGCGATGTCCTTGCGGACCATGTTGTAGTCCTTGTGCTTGTCGATCAGCCAGGCCGTCCTCAGCACCAGGAGGCGGAAGCTCTCCAGGGCGATCCAGGAGTCTGCGATCTGCTCCTGGACCATCTGCAGGTCGGCGAGCCGGCCGTCCCGGGTGGTGCGCGAGACCGCCCGCTGGCACATCAGGTCCAGGGCGTGCTTGCAGGCGCCGACCGTACGCATGGCGTGGTGCACCCGGCCGCCACCCAGGCGGACCTGGGCGATGACAAAGGCCGCGCCGCGCTCGCCCAGCAGGGCATCGTAGGGGACGCGGACGTCCTTGTACTCGATGTAGCCCTCGCTCCCGCTGCCGATCTCGCCGCCGGCACCGTTGGCGACATTGCGGATGATCCGGACCCCGGGGGTGTCGGTGGGCACCAGGAAGATGGAAGTGCGGCGGTAGGGGTCCTTCGCGTCAGGGTCGGTGATGGCATAGACCACCAGCACCTTGGCCCAGCGGGCGTTGGTCGAATACCACTTCTCGCCGTTGATCACCCACTCGTCGCCATCCAGCACCGCCCGGGTGCGGAAGGTCAGGGGATCAGACCCGCCAGTGGGCTCGGACATGGAGAAGGCCGAGCGGATCTCGCCGTTCAGGAGCGGCCAGAGATACTGTTCCTTCTGCTTGTCCGTGCCGTAGTGGGCGATGATCTCGGCGTTGCCGGTATCCGGCGCCTGGCAACCGAAGATGGTGGGGGCCAGGCCGTTGCGGCCCAGCTTCTCGTTCATCAGGCCCAGCTTCAGCTGGCCATAGCCCTGGCCGCCGAGTTCGGGGCCGAGGTGGCAGGCCCACAGGCCCTGGGCCTTGACCTTGTCCTGCAGGGGTTTGATGAACTTCTCGCGGCCAAGGGGGCCATGGGCGGCCATGCCCAGGTGGCTGAGGGGTTCGACCTCCTCACGCATGAAGTCCTCGATCCAGTCGAGCTTCTTCTGGAATTCAGGATCGGTCTCGAAGTCCCAGGCCATGTCGTTCCTCCCATGCGCCGTCGTGCGGCATAATCTTTGTCCAACTATCGGACCGAAGGGCCGATTGCGCAACGCCAGCCTTTGCGAAATGGGCCCCGGCGCCGCAAGGTCGCCGCAGACTCCAAAGGCAAGGAAACGCCATGACCCACCCGCAAGCCCTCGGGTTTTCCCCCGCCCGCCTGGCCCACATCGACAGGTTCCTGGAGGAAAAGTACCTGGCGACCGGGCGGCTGCCGTTTGCCCATCTCCAGGTCATCAGGGGCGGCGACCTGGTCCACGAGACGGTCCAGGGCCTGGCCGACCGCGAGCGCGGCCGCACCGCCACCCGCGACGACGTGCACCGCATCTATTCCATGACCAAGCCGATCACGAGCCTGGCCTTCATGATGCTGGTCGAGGAGGGCAAGGTCGCCCTGGACGACCCGGTGTCGCGGTTCATCCCGGAATGGAAGGACCTGGCGGTCTTCTCGGCCGGGACCGGACCCTACCTGACCACGCCGCCGGCTCGGCCCATGCAGATGGTCGACCTGCTGCGCCATACAGCGGGCCTGACCTACGGCTTCCAGACCCGGACGAACGTGGATGCGGCCTACCGCAGGCTGAAGATCGCCGACGCCCACGGCCCGCTCGACATGCAGGGCTTTGTCGACGCCCTTGCCCGCCTGCCGCTGGAGTTCTCGCCGGGCGAGGCCTGGAACTACTCAATCGCCACGGACGTTCTCGGCGTGCTGGTCGAAAGGATCTCCGGCCAGGCCTTCGAGGCCTTCCTGCAGGCCCGGATCCTGGACCCCCTTGGCATGGGACAGACCGGTTTCTCCGTCCGGGCCGACCAGGCTGACCGGTTCTCAGCCTGCTACGCGCCCACGCCGGAAGGCGGCCTGACCCTGCAGGATGATCCCCGCACCAGCGCCTACCTGAACCCGCCCGTCTTCCACTCCGGCGGCGGCGGGCTGGTCTCCACGGCGGACGACTACATGAAGTTCTGCCGCATGCTGGTGAACCACGGCGAGCTGGGCGGCCATCGCCTGGTCGCCCCGGCCACCCTGCGCCTGATGGCCTCGAACCATCTGCCCGGCGGTCAGGACCTGACCATGCTGTCCCGCTCGCTCTTCTCGGAGGCCACCAACGCCGGCGTGGGATTCGGCCTCGGCTTCGCCGTCACCTTCGACCCGGTGCGGGCCATGCTGACCTCAAGCCCGGGCGAGTACTACTGGGGCGGTGCCGCCTCCACGGCCTTCTGGATCGATCCGGTCAAGGACGTGGCGGTCGTCTTCATGACCCAGCTCATGGGATCATCGACCTATCCCATCCGCCGGGAGCTCAGGACCCTGGTCTACTCGGCCCTGATGGAGCCCTGAGCCCGGCTCAGGGTGTATCCACGTGCGGCGGCGCGGCGACGACCGCCGCAGGC
This sequence comes from uncultured Alphaproteobacteria bacterium, assembly GCA_903912465.1. Taxonomy (GTDB): domain Bacteria; phylum Pseudomonadota; class Alphaproteobacteria; order Caulobacterales; family Caulobacteraceae; genus Phenylobacterium. The sequence goes on from CAIWHQ010000348.1 coordinate 4,037, forward strand.
ACCTCGCCCCGGGTCGGAGCGAAGGCGGCCAGCAGGCTGGACTTGCGCCAGTTACCCCAGCGGTACCAGGCCAGGGCCAGCAGGGCTGAGGCGATGGAGCCGATCGGGAAACTGATCCAGACCGCGTCTGCCCCCAGCCAGGGCTGGAGCAGGGTCGCCACGGGAATCCGGATCCCCCACATGGCGATGACCATGGCGATCAGGGGCGGCCAGACCGATCCGGTCGCCCGGACGATGCCCGACAGGATGAAACTCATGCCGAAGGGGATGAAGCCCCACAGCACGAAGTAGTTGATGTGCTGGGCAATCGCGATGGAGGGACTGCCCTCCGGCAGGAACAGGCGGGGCGCCAGCGGTCCGGCGGCGTAGATCAGCAGGATCGGAAGGGCGCTGAGCAGGACCGTGTAGCCGATGCCCGTACGGGCGATCTGGTCGAGCCGGTCCATCCGTCCGGCACCGACGTTCTGGGCCGCCATGGACGAGACGGACATGCCCAGGGCCATGGCCGGCATCTGGACATAGGCCCACATCTGCATGGCCACGCCATAGGCCGCCGCCGTGGTCGAGCCATAGCTGTTGACGAAGCTGGTCATGGTCAGGGCGGCGAAGGACATGATGAACATCTGCAGGCCCATGGGCAGGCCCTTGAAGACCAGGCTTCGGATGATGGTCAGGTCCGGGATCAGATAGTGGAGTTCGCCCCGCCTCGGGATCAGGATGGAATCCCGGCGCTGCAGCCAGATGATGATCGAGGCCAGGGTGATCCCCTGGCAGATCAGGGTGGCCGAGGCCGATCCGGCTATGCCCATCTTCGGGAAAGGCCCGAAGCCCGTGATCAGTATGGGGTTGAGGATCACCTCCATGGAGATGGCCATCAGGGCGAAGAAGAAGGGCGTGCGCGAGTCCCCGGTTCCCCTCTGCGCCATCTGCACGAAGGAGAAGAAGTACATGATGGGGATCGCCATGAAGATGACCCGCAGGTAGGTCGTGGCGTCCGCCCGGGCGTCCGCCGGGGTGCCCATGGCCGCCAGTATGCCCGGCGTGGCCAGGAACCCCGTGAGCCCGACGAGCAGGGAGATGACCAGGAAGAAGATGATGCAGGTGCCCACGACCCGCTTGGCGAGGTCGCGGTTGCCCGACCCGATCGCCTGCCCGATCAGCAGGTTGGCGGACATGGAGACCCCGAACATGGCCCCCATCATCAGGAAGAAGACCTGGTTGGCGTTGGTGGTCGCCGTCAGGGCGGCCGGACCCAGGACATGGCTGACCCAGAAGGCGTTGGACGTGCCGCTGAGCGACTGAAGGATATTGGTGCCCAACACGGGCAGGGCGAAGGTGACCAGGGTCGGGCCGATGGGACCCGTCGTCAGGTCGGGCATCCCGGGACGCCGACCGGGACCCCCGGGACCGAAACCACCCGGGCCCCCGGGACCGCCCGCCCCCCCGGAACCGCCGGGACCGCCGGGACCGCCAGGACCCCCGGGACCCCCTGGACCCCCTGGCCCCCTGGGCGGGCCGCCGCCGAAAGCGCCTGAGGGGCCTTCACGTCTGACGACCGCCGCCTCCATGCCCTGGACTTCCCTGATCTGTGGCCCTGTCTCCCTCCGGGAGGCCGCGACCGGGACCGTCCCGCGGCGGGGCGAC
>CAIWHQ010000349.1 GCA_903912465.1 uncultured Alphaproteobacteria bacterium
CGTATAGGCAAGGGTGCCGCTGAGGGGGTCAATGGCCCCTCAGCTGACCCCCTCCGGCCTGCATTCGCGGTCCACCTCCCCCTTGGGGGAGGAATTACGGAGCCAATTGCTCCCCCAAGGGGGAGCTCCGGGCGAAGCCCGGTGAGGGGGTCAACGGCGGCTCAGCTGACCCCCTCCGACGCGCTGCGCGCGCCACCTCCCCCTTGGGAGAGGAATTAGAAAGACATTGCGCGCCCGGGGGGGGGGCGGCGAAGCCGGGTGAGGGCTAGCCCACGACTCCCAGGATCCAGCCTTCCTCGCGTTCGGCGTCGGCGGCGATCTCGGGGCTGAGGCCCTTGCCCGGGCCGAAGACCGAGCCGAGCTTTCCGGCCTCGTCCAGGCGGGCGAAGTGCTCGGCGGTCGTGCGGACCTGGGCCAGGTCCTTGACCTCGCCCGGGCCGGGCTGGACCTTGTAGAGGGAGGGGTAGACCTCGGCGGCGACCACCTCGACACCCGCCAGATCGGCTTCAGACAGGGCGTGGAAGCCCGTCTCGAAGGGCCAGACCCGGAAACCCTCGCCCCGAGATGCCTGCAGGCGGCGCACGAAGGGAATGCCCAGCAGGGCCTGACCGCCCACCGAGCCATTGTAGTAGAGCTTCCAGATCGAGGCCGCCTTGGCCGCCGCATCGGCGTGGCGGAACTCGGGCAGGTCGTCCGGACCGTGCTCGCGCGTACGCTTGGGCTGGAGGGTCGTGAGGGCGTCCTTTGGCGGGCAGCCCCAGAAGGGGAAGGGGCCGCCGGTCATCCGGCGGTTGATCTCCGAGCCGACGCCGAACCGGTTGTTGGTGTTGTCGGGCTTGTCCTTGACCATCCTGTCCAGCTGGTCCCAGGCGGCCCGCCAGGGCGCCTCGCCCGGCAGGTTCAGGGCCGCGGCAAAGCCGCGCGGGAAACCGAGGGGAAAGTCGAACCCCAGCAGGGCCCGTTCCGACCGCTTGCGGAAGTCATCCAGCAGGACGGTGAGCTTCTTCTCGGCTTCCGCCCGGGTTGGCGGATTGAAGGCCTCGAAGGTCAGCCGGAAGCGGACGTCGCGTTTCATGACGCCGATCCAGACGGAGTCCGCCCCGGTGGTCGGCTTGGCGGCGGCGCTCCAGTCGACGATGACGTAGGCATTGAACAGGCGGGACACAGGCAGGCTCCGGTTGGGTACGGGTCCACTTTAGCCTCTGGGAGGCCCTGCGCCAACGGGCGGCCTTGGCCGAAGATGGCGGTCATGGGAGGGTGTGATGATCCGCAAGGAACTCCTCAATGACCAGCACCCTACGCACCCCAGAAGACCGCTTCGCTGACCTGCCTGATTTTCCCTGGTCGCCCAGGTACATCGACGACCTGCCCGGCTACGAGGCGCTGAGATGCGCGGTGATCGACGAGGGTGCCCGGCCGGACGCGCAGGGGGCCCAGCCCACCTTCCTGTGCCTGCATGGCGAGCCGACCTGGAGCTATCTCTACCGGCGAATGATCCCGGTCTTCCTGGCGTCGGGAGCGAGGGTCGTCGCGCCGGACCTGTTCGGTTTCGGACGGTCGGACAAGCCGGTGGATGACGCTGTCTACGGCTTCCATTTCCACCGACGGATGTTGCTGGCCCTGGTGGAGCGACTGGACCTGCGGAACATCACCCTGGTGGTCCAGGACTGGGGCGGGCTGATCGGCCTGACCCTGCCCGTGGACGAAGGCTTCCGGGGCCGGCTCTCCCGGCTGATCGTCATGAACACCACCCTGGCGACGGGGACACCACCCTCCGAGGGTTTCCTGGCCTGGCGGGCCTACGCCAAGGCCAATCCAGACATGGCCGTGGGCGCCCTGATCGGGCGCGGGTGTCCCCACCTCTCCGAGGCCGAGTGCGCCGCCTACGACGCCCCCTTCCCGGATATCCGCTACAAGGCCGGCGTCCGGGCCTTCCCCGAGCGGGTCATGACCGATCCGGGGATGGAAGGCATCGAGGAGAGCCTGGCGGCCCGCGACTTCTGGTCCCGGGACTTCAACGGGAAGGTCTTCATGGCAATCGGAGAGGCTGACATGGTGCTCGGACCGCCGGTCATGGAGGACCTGCGCCGCAGCCTTCGCAACTGCCCCGAACCCCTGGTCATCCCGGAGGCGGGACACTTTGTGCAGGAATGGGGCGGCCCCGTCGCCGAGGCCGCCCTGAGGTCCTTCGCCAGCGGCTAGGCCAGCTTGACCAGCATCTTGCCCATGTTGGCACCGGTGAAGAGGCCGATGAAGGCGTCCGGCGCCGAGGCGATGCCTTCACGCACCGTCTGGCGCCACTTCAGCTTGCCCTGTCCGTGCCAGGCACCGAGTTCCTTCAGGAAGTCGCCCATCATGTCCCAGTGGTTGGAGACGATGAAGCCTTCCAGCCGCAGGTTCTTGCCAATGATCAGGGCCATGTTCGAAGGACCGGGAACCGGCGCCTCGGCGTTGTACATGGAGATCATGCCGCAGATGGCGAAGCGGGCGTAGGGGCGGGCCGCGTTGAGGGCCGCCTCGAGGTGTCCGCCCCCGACATTGTCGAAGTAGACGTCGATTCCCTCTGGAGCCGCTTCGGCCAGGGCGGCCGTCAGGGCGGCGGCGGAGTCGCCTGTGGCCTTGTAGTCGATCACCGCGTCGACCCCGATTTCGTCCTTGAGGAAGCGGGCCTTCTCGGCACCGCCGGCCGAGGCGATGACCTTGTGGCCCTTCAGCTTGGCGATCTGGCAGACCAGGGAGCCCACGGCACCGGCGGCGCCGGAGACAAAGACCACGTCACCCGGCTTGAGGGCGGCCACGCGCAGCAGGCCGGCGTAGGCGGTCAGGCCCGGCATGCCGGCGACACCCAGGAAGGCTTCGGTCGGCAGGCCATGGGTGTCGAGCTTCTGCACCGACGACGCCGGAGCGTTGAAGGCCTCCCGCCAGCCGAAGTTGGACTGGACGAGATCGCCGGGCTTCAGGGACGGGTCGTTCGAAGCGATCACTTCGCCGATGGCACCGCCCTCGAGGGGGCGGCCCAGCTGGAAGGGCGGAACATAGCTCTTCACGTCGTTCATGCGGCCGCGCATGTAGGGATCGACGGTCATCCAGGTGTTGCGGACCTGGACCTCTCCTGCGCCCGGCGCCGGCAGGTCGACGGAGGCCAGCTCGAAGTTGGCGGCGGCGGGCAGGCCCTGCGGTCGGCTGCGCAGGCGGATTTCCCGGGATGTGGTCATGTCTTCCCCCTAAATGTCTTGATGCGGCGACGGTGCCGCCGGGCTGTAACTGTCCCCAAGGTGGCGTCTGGAGGCGCGGAATGCTAGGCGCAACCGAGGATTCCGGAGCAGAGAATGAACAAGGTCCTGAGGGGCGGCGTGATCGGGGCCGGTGTTTTCGGCGGCTACCATGCGCGCCAATACGCCCAGGCCGAAGGCACCCGACTGGCCGCGGTCTTTGATCCGGACCTCGAACGGGCCCGGGAGGTCGCCGCCCGGCACGAGGCGACGGCCTTCGATGATCTCGACGCCTTCCTGTCCGGCGTCGACGTGGTGACCGTGGCCTCGCCGGGGGTTCGCCACGCCGAGGGGGCGCTGGCCGCGCTCCGGGCGGGACGTCCCGTCTATGTGGAGAAGCCCCTCGCGGTGGATCTCGAAGAGGCGGACCGCATCCTTCTGGAGGCCAGCCGCCGTGGACTGGTGGTCGCCTGCGGCCATCAGGAGCGCGTGGTTTTCCAGGCTATTGGCCTGTTCAGCGCGCCCGAGCGGCCGCTTCGGCTCGAAGCCGTGCGCCAGGGGCCGCAGAGCCAGCGCAGCCTCGACATTTCGGTGATCCTCGACCTGATGATCCACGACCTGGACCTAGCCCTGTCCCTGACCTCGGGGTCGCCCCTGGCGGCGGAGGGGGAGGGCGACGTCGCCTACAGTGGCGGCCTGGACGCCGTGCGCGCCGAAGTGACCTTCGATGACGGCTTCACAGCTCTCTTCGACGCCTCACGGATGGCGCCGGAGCGCAAGCGGACCATGCGGGTCGTCTATCCTTCCGGTGAGCTCGAGATCGACTTCCTGGCCCGGACCTTCCGCAACACAACGGGGTTCGACCTGAACCCGGACTTTGCCGAGACCCCGGGCGCGCGGGATCCCCTCGGGGCGAGCGTAGGGGCCTTCCTGGCCTGCGTGAGGGGGGACCTGGACCGTCCGGTGGTCACCGGCGAGGAGGCGGCCCGGGCCCTCGACCTGGCCCTTGCCATCGAGCGGGCGGTGGACGAATCCGGTCCCCGCCACCATGTCTGACCGCACCCAAAGGAGATCGCCATGACCCGCCTCTATGATTTCGACTTCACGTCCATCGATGGCCTGCCCCTGCCGATGACGGAGTTCCGCGACCGCGCCGTCCTGGTGGTCAACACCGCCTCCCGCTGCGGCCTGACCCCCCAGTACGAGGGGCTTGAGGCCCTCTACGCGCAGTACCGGGAGCAGGGTCTCACCGTCCTGGGCGTGCCCTGCAACCAGTTCATGGGCCAAGAGCCCGGGACCGAGGCCGAGATCAAGGCATTCTGCGAGACCCGATTCAAGATCGACTTCCCCCTGACCGCCAAGGCGGACGTCAAGGGCGCCTCGGCTCATCCCTTCTACAAGTGGGCCCTCGAAACCCTGGGTGAGACGGCGGATCCGACCTGGAACTTCCACAAGCTCCTGGTGGGTCGCGACGGGCAGTTGATCGCCGCCTTCGGCCCGCGCACCGACCCGCAGGCCCCCGAGATCGTCTCGGCAGTGGAGGCGGCCCTCGCCGCACCCGCCGGCGCGTGACGGAAAGGGACGTCGAGGGCCTCTTCAACGCGGCCATCGCCCACCACAGGGCCGGCCGCGTCCAGGCCGCCATTTCCGGCTACCGTGAGGTGCTCGGCCTCGTCCCGGGCCATGGCCATGCGAGCTACAATCTCGGGGTGGCCGAGCGCGGCCAGGGTCGGGTGCGCGAGGCGATCGCCCTCTGGACCGGTCTCGTGGAGCGCGAGTCTGGCCGGGTCGAGGCCCTGCTCGCCCTCAGCCGGGCCTTTCGGACGCTTGGCGATGACCCGCGGTCCCTGGACTACGCCAGCCGCGCGGCCGCCCAGGATCCGGGCTCGGCGGATGCCCACAATCTCAGGTCCAACGCCTTGCGCAGCCTGGGGCGAAATCGCGAGGCCCTGGAGGCCCTGGGCCTCGCCCTGGCGGCGGACCCGGGCTATGCCCTCGGCCACGCCAACCGCGGCCACCTCCTGTCGGCCCTGAAGCGACATGCCGAGGCCGTCCAGTCCTATCGCGCCGCGCGAAACCTGAACCCGACCCTTCCCGATCTCACCGGCGCCCTCCTGGACCAGCAGATGCGCTGCTGTGATTGGCGGGACTTTGCGGACCTCCAGTCCGAGGTGCGCGAGGGGGTGCGGCGCGGTGAGCCCGTCACGATTCCCTTTACCTTCCTTGCCCACAATGACGACCCGGCGGACCAGATGGCCTGCGTGCGCACGCACATGAAGGTCCGCTTCCCGGAACTTCCCGCGCCGGCCTGGCGGGGCGAGACCCAGGTCCATGAGCGGATCCGCGTTGCCTACGTCTCCTCCGACTTCCGCACGCACGCGGTCTCCCAGCTCCTGGCGGGGCTCCTGGAGGCGCACGACCGTTCACGCTTCGAGATCCATGGCTACGCCCTGCCGCCGCAGGCGGACGATGACATGCGGCGCCGGGTGGCGGCGGCCTGCGACCGGTTCACGGATGTCTCCGCCTGGAGCGACGAGGCCATTGTCGCGCACATGCGGGAGGCCGGCGTGGACATCGCCGTGGATCTCAACGGCTTCACGACCTTCTGCCGGCCGGGGATCTTCGTGCGCCGGTGCGCGCCCCTGCAGATCAACTACCTTGGCTATCCCGGCGCCATGGGAACCCTCGCCGCAGACTACATTCTGGCGGATCCTGTCGTCATTCCGGAAGCAGAATCCGTGAACTACGACGAGAAGATCATCCGGCTTCCCTTCGCCTACCAGCCGAATGACAACCGCCGCCGGATCGCCGACGAAACGCCGACCCGTGGCGAGGCGGGGCTGCCCGAGCACGGCTTCGTCTTCTGTTGCTTCAATGCCAGCTATAAGATCACACCCCCCGTTTTCGACGTCTGGGCCGATCTCCTCGCCGGCGTCCCGGGCTCGGTCCTCTGGCTGCTTGGCGGTGATCCGGTCATCGAGGCCAACCTCCGCGCCGAGGCCACCCGCCGGGGTCTGGATCCGGACCGACTGATCTTCGCCCCCAAGCGGGCCCTGCCGGAGCACCTGGCCCGGCACCGGCTGGCGGACCTCTTCCTCGACACCCTGCCGTACAACGCCCACACCACGGCCAGCGACGCCCTCTGGGCCGGTTTGCCCCTGGTGACCTGCGCGGGCCGCAGCTTTGCGGCCCGGGTCGCCGCCTCCCTCCTGCGGGCCGTGAGCCTGCCCGAACTGGCGACGTCTTCGCTGGAGGCCTACCGCGATCTCGCCCTGGCCCTGGCGCGGGATCCCGACCGCCTGGGCGCCCTGAGGGACAAGCTCGCCGCC
>CAIWHQ010000350.1 GCA_903912465.1 uncultured Alphaproteobacteria bacterium
CCGGCCCATGGTGACCGGGGTGAGACGGTTCAGTGGCCCGGTGCAGGGTCTCGTACGCGCGCCGCTTTGGCGGCTCGCCGTCGGCGTGGGGATCGGCCTGGCGGTTGCCTTTGCAGCGTCCCGGGGCTTCAAGCTGGGCTAGCTCATGTTCCGATGAGTGGGAACCGGTTATCGGATCCAAACAGGATTTGACGTTTTGGACTTAGAGCCTTTTTTGTCCCTTCAGACGTTCCATCTGTAGGGAACAGGCTCTAGGTGCCCGCAGCGCCCCTCAGGCAGTTCAGCCAGGCGTCTTCCCGGGCCTTCTCCGCCATCCTGAGCTTGTCGTCGGCCTCGCGAACGCCGGCGTCATGCTTGCGCCATTCCAGCACTGCGCCCTCGCGGGCACTTCGTGCGGCCTCGAGGGTCTCGAACCGCGCAAGGACAGCCCGGACACTGTAATTGACGGGCGGTCCCACGGTCTCGCGATCCGGATAGACCCCGGTGATGGAATCTGCGGTCTCGTTCTCGATGAGGAAGACATCGGCCCAGCCGGCGTGATGACGCATCAGGGCCCAGGGGCGCTCGATCTGGTTACTCATGGTGGTTCCTCGTCAGCGAAGGCGAAGACACTTCTCTAGCGCGGACTCGGGGCGTCTCCAACGGCGACGGTGCCAAAATCCGGCTTTCGCCCGCCGGCGGATTGCGGGAAAAGCGGCGCGATTGCACTTCCAGCCCCTTTCAGGCGTCAGATTTTCCAGGGAGTTCCCATGGCGGATGTTGTCATCGCCCAGCGCTTTTGCGGCCCCCCGACCTCGGGCAATGGCGGATACTGCGCCGGGCTCCTGGCGAGGGACATGCCGGGCCCCGCCACGGTGGTGCTGAGGGCGCGTATCCCGCTCGACACCGCCCTGGACCTGAAGGCCGACCCTGAGGGCGCGGTCATCTCCGGACCCTCGGGGGAAGTGATCGGCGAGGGGCGGCCCGATCCGGACTTCGTCCTCCCGGAACCGCCGCCGCCGCCCGCCTGGGAGGAGGCTCTCGCGGCGGAGGCCCGGCACATCGGGATCGGCCAGCGTTTCCACCCCATCTGCTTTTCCTGCGGTCCCGAGCGGGGCGAAGGCGATGGCCTCCGGGTCTTCGCCGGCCAGGTCGCCGGGGCGGACGCGGGCCAGCTGGCTTGCACCTGGACCCCCCACGTCAACTTCGCGGATCCCGACGGTCTGACACCCGTCGAGGTCATCTGGGCGGCCCTGGACTGTCCGGGCTTCTTCGCCTGGGTGGTCCGTGAGGGTCGGCACGGCGCCCTCCTGGGCACCATGACCGGCGAGGTCCTCCGGCGTCCCCGGGCCGGGGAGCCCTGCATCGTCACCGCATGGCCGCTTGAGCGGTCTGGTCGCAAGGAGACTGCCGGGGTTGCACTCTTCTCGGCGGAGGGTGAACTTCTGGCCCGGGCCCACCAGGTCTGGATCGTCATGAGTGCCCCACCGGGGCCGCCGGCCGCCGCCTGAGCCTGCCCGGGACCGCAAGGAAGGAAGGGAAGGCTGCAATGAAGCCCGCCTCCATGTCGGACTATCGTGAACTCGCCCGGCGACGCCTGCCGCCCATGTTCTTCGAGTACATCGATGGCGGGTCCTACGCTGAGGAGACCCTTCGCCGGAACGTCCGCGACCTCGAGGCCATCGCCCTGCGCCAGAGGGTGATGCGCGACATGTCGAAGGTGGACCTTTCGACCACACTCTTCGGGCAGACCCTCGCCATGCCGGTCGCCCTCGCGCCGGTGGGGATGGCTGGCATGTACGCGGCCCGGGGCGAGGTCCAGGCCGCCCGGGCGGCGGCGGGGGCCGGGATCCCATTCTGCCTCTCCACCGTGGGGGTCTGCTCCATCGAGGAGGTGGCCGCTGCCGGGACCCCGCCCTGGTTCCAGCTCTACATGCTGAAGGACCGGGGCTACATGCGCGACCTCATCGCCCGGGCCCGGGCCGCAGGTTGTCCCGTGCTGGTCTTCACCGTCGACCTGCCCCTGCCAGGTGCCCGCTACAGGGACGTCCGGTCCGGTTTCACAGGACTCAGCGGCTTTCCGGCGGCGATCAACACCCTGGTGCAGGGGGCGACCCACCCGGCCTGGTCCTGGGATCTCTTCGTGAAGGGCCGTCCCCATACCCTCGGCAATGTCCAGGCGGCGGTCCAGGGCGGCGGCGGGGTCAATGATTTCCTTGCCTGGATCGCCCGCAACTTCGACCGGTCGGTGACCTGGAAGGACCTCGACTTCGTGCGGGAGGTCTGGGACGGGCCGATCGTCATCAAGGGCGTGCTGGACCCCGACGACGCCCGCGACGCCGTGCGCGCCGGTGCCCAGGGTCTGATTGTGTCCAACCATGGGGGTCGGCAGCTGGACGGAGTTTCCTCCTCAATCGCCGCCTTGCCGCGTATCGCCGACGCCGTCGGCGGAGACATCGAGCTCCTGATGGACGGTGGAATCCGGTCCGGCCTGGACGTCCTGAAGGCCCTGGCCCTGGGCGCCCGAGCCTGCCTGTTGGGACGCCCCTGGGCCTGGGCCCTCGGCGCGGGCGGAGAGGCCATGGTGGCCCGGATGCTGGGCGTCATGCGCTCGGAGCTCACCACCGCCCTGATCCTGACGGGCTGCACGCAGGCTGCGTCCGCCGACGCCAGCCTGCTTGATGTTGCAGCGCCCTAGAATCTTTCGCCCCGAGGCCCTCGCAGGCGTCGACAAGCCCTTCTACAGCCGGTAATGCGACGCGGTTGTGCGCGCGAAAACGGCCCCTGCGGCCGCGTTTGATTGCGCCTTAAAGTGATGGGAGTGGGGGTCGCCATGTGGGCTCCAGAGAAGCAGGGTCTGTACGATCCGCGCAACGAGCATGACTCGTGCGGGGTGGGGTTTGTCGCCAACATCAAGGGGCGCAAATCGCACGAAGTCGTGGCCAGCGGTCTGGAGATTCTCATCAACCTGGACCACCGGGGTGCCGTGGGTGCCGATCCCCTCGTGGGCGACGGTGCCGGAATTCTGATTCAGCTTCCCGATGCCCTGCTGCGCGATTGGGCGGACTCCGCCGCGATCAATCTGCCCGAGGCCGGCCACTATGCGGTGGCCATGTGCTTCCTGCCGCAGGACCAGGAGACGCGCGACGTCGCCATCCAGCAGTTCGAGCACTTCCTGAAGGTCGAAGGCCAGGTCCTGCTGGGCTGGCGGGACGTGCCTACAGACACCACGGGCCTCGGCACCGCGGTTCTGGCCCAGATGCCCGTCATCCGCCAGGCCATCGTCGGCATGGGTCCGAACGTGCGCGACCAGGACGCCTTCGAGCGCAAGCTGCTGACCATCCGCAAGCAACTCCAGAACCCTCTGGCCGAGCTGGCGGTGCAGAAGAACCTGCCCAACCTGACACAGCTCTACCTGCCGTCCTTCTCGACGCGGACCGTGGTCTACAAGGGCCTGCTCCTGGCCCACCAGGTGGGCAGCTTCTATTGCGACCTGCGCGATCCGCGCACGGTCTCGGCCCTCGCCCTCGTCCACCAGAGGTTCTCGACCAACACCTTCCCGTCCTGGAAGCTGGCCCACCCCTACCGGTTCATCGCCCACAACGGCGAGATCAACACCGTTCGGGGTAATGTGAACTGGATGAACGCTCGCCGGCGCACCCTGGAGAGCGACCTTTTGGGGCCGGATCTCAACAAGATGTGGCCACTGATCCCGCACGGCCAGTCCGATACGGCCTGCCTGGACAACGCCCTTGAGCTGCTGATCGCCGGCGGTATCCCGCTCGCCCAGGCGGTGATGATGCTGATCCCTGAGGCCTGGGCGGGCAATCCGCTCATGGATGCCAAGCGCCGGGCCTTCTACGAGTACCATGCAGCGCTCATGGAGCCCTGGGATGGTCCCGCCGCCGTGGCCTTTACCGACGGCCGCCAGATCGGCGCCACCCTGGACCGGAATGGCCTCCGACCGGCCCGCTTTATCATCACCGACCAGGACAACGTCATCATGGCGTCAGAGGTCGGCGTCCTGCCCGTTCCCGACGAGCGCATCGTCCGCAAGTGGCGCCTGCAGCCCGGCAAGATGCTGCTGATCGACCTGGAACAGGGCCGGATCATCGAGGACGAGGAGATCAAGCGCACCCTCGCAGAGGCCGAGCCCTACGAGGAGTGGCTGTCTCGTACCCAGTTCAAGCTTGAGGACCTGGCCGAGGTCACTCCGGTCGAGCCCCCGCCGCCGGCGGACCCGGCCAGCCTGCTCGATCGCCAGCAGGCCTTCGGCTACACGCAGGAAGATCTGTCGCACTTCCTGGAGCCCATGGCCCGGAGTGGCGACGACCCCGTCGGCTCCATGGGGTCCGACTTCCCCATCGCCGTGCTCTCGAAGCGCTCGAAGCTCCTCTACGACTACTTCAAGCAGAACTTCGCCCAGGTGACGAACCCGCCGATCGACCCGATCCGTGAGGAGCTGGTCATGAGCCTGGTCTCAATGATCGGGCCGAGACCGAACCTGCTTGGACGCCAGGCCGGCACCCACAAGCGCCTTGAGGTCGCCCAGCCCATCCTTACCAATGAGGATCTGGCCAAGATCCGCTCGATTCACCAGCTGCTTGACGGTGCCTTCCGCACTGCAACCCTGGATGCGACCTGGCCGTCCTCGGAAGGCCCGGCGGGCCTGGAGGGTGCGATCCAGCGCCTCTGCCGAGATGCAACTGACCAGGTCCTGGCAAACAGCAACATCCTGATCCTCTCGGACCGCGAGGCTTCCGCCGACAGGATCCCGATCCCCGCGGCCCTGGCCACGGCGGCGGTGCACCACCACCTGATCCGCCAGGGCCTGCGCATGCAGACCGGCCTGGTCATCGAGACTGGTGAGGCCCGCGAGGTGCACCACTTCTGCGTCCTGGCCGGCTATGGCGCCGAGGCGGTGAACCCCTACCTGGCCTTCGAGACCCTCGAGGACATCCGGGTCCGCAACAAGCTGCCCGAGACCGCCTATGAGGTCCGAAAGAACTACATCAAGGCCGTGGGCAAGGGCGTTCTTAAGGTCATGTCCAAGATGGGCATTTCGACCTATCAGTCGTACTGTGGGGCGCAGATTTTTGAAGCCGTGGGTTTGGCCACCGAATTTGTTGAGCGCTATTTCACAGGCACGCAGGGCGTCATTGAGGGCATCGGCCTAAATGAGGTCGCGCAGGAAACCTTCCGCCGTCACGCGCAGGCTTTCGGCAACGCGCCGCTGTATCG
>CAIWHQ010000351.1 GCA_903912465.1 uncultured Alphaproteobacteria bacterium
GGGCGGCCTCGGCGGCGAGGCGCCGGGCGAAGTCGCCCTGGGTCCCCACAAGGCCGGAAGGCCGGGCGTCCAGCTTCACCGGTTCACCCACCGCCAGCAGGCGCTCCGCCAGCCGGGCATAGGCCGCCGCCAGGTCGGGGACCGGCTGATTGTCGCGGACATAGGCCGGGGTCAGCACCCGCCCGGGCTCGCCCCGGAACCAGGCCTGGAACAGGGACCAGGCCATCCGTCCCTCCTCCAGCACGCCGAAGGGATTGGCGATGACGAACCGTCCGAAGGACAGGCCAGCGTCCGCCGCGAAGCCCGCCAGGGCCTGGCCGGTGAGGCTCTTGGAGAGGCCGTAGGGGCTCACCGCCGGGGCGTCCGGACCCTCGCCGCCCTCCCCCCGCTCGAAGACCGTCGCCGTGGAAATCAGGGCCCGGCAGCCGCCCGCCGCGGCCGCCCGCACCGCGCCCTCGGCTCCCGCCAGGTTCCGCGCCACGCCGGCCGCGACGTCGTAGTCGGGGGAGCGGTAGCCGGGAATGTCCGCCGCATGGTGGGCAAAAACATCGAAGCGACCCGTATGGGCAAGGTCGCGGAACCGGTCGCTGTCGAGGGGCGTGGCAAAGACCCGCGCCGCGCTGCTGGCCAGCCGGGCGACCCGCTCGCCGCGCAGGCCCGGATAGGCGTCGGCGTCCCGCGTTAGAGTGGCAACCACCTCGTGGCCGGCCCCGGCCAGGGCCTCGGCGATCCAAAGGCCGGTGAAGGAACTGGCGCCGGTCAGGAGGATCCGGGCCATGGTCAGGCGGGCTTGAAGTCCGGCCAGGCGGCGTCGCGGTCCGACATCACCCGGGGCTCGGCAGGCCAGTCGATGGCAAAGGCCGGGTCGTTCCACCGCACCCCCTCGCCCTTCCCGGGCTCGAAGAAGCGGTCGATCTCGTAGACGACGTCAGTGTCGGCCTCCAGGGTCAGGAAGCCGTGGGCCAGACCCCTGCCGATCAGGAAGGCCCGCCCCGTTTCGGCGCTCAGCTCCACGCCGGTCCACTGGCGGAAGGTCGGGCTGGCCGGCCTCAGGTCCACGGCGACATCGAAGATCCGCCCCCGCGCCACACGCACCAGCTTGCCCTCGTCGAAGGGCGTCGGCTGGAAGTGCATGCCCCGCAAGGTAAAGGCCGCCGTGTTCCGCGACAGGCTGGTCTGGGCAGGCGAGAAGGGATGGCCGGCGGCGGCGAAGGCCCGGGGGCAGAAGAGCCGGGCGAAGGCTCCCCGCTCGTCCTGCACGGGATCGATGTCCACCACCACGGCACCGGCGATGGGGGTGGGCGAAAACCGCATCAGTCCCAGGTCCGGGGCTCGGGCGAGGCGGTGACGAAGCGGCCGCCCCAGGCGCGGATCCGCCCCGTCTGCGCCATGATCTCCTCGCGCAGGTTCCAGGGCAGGATCAGCAGGTCGTCGGGCCGCACCGCATCGATCTGGTCGGGTGCCAGGATGGGGATGTGGCTGCCCGGCAGGAACCGGCCCTGCTTGTGCGGGTTGGCGTCGAAGCAGGCGACGATGTCGTCCGCCCCGGCCCCGGCAAAGTTCAGGAAGGTGTTGCCCTTGGCCGCCGCGCCATAGGCCGCCACCTTCCGGCCTGCGGCCTTGGCCTGCGCCAGATAGGCCAGGAAGGCCGCCCGCACAGCCTCCACCCGCGCCGTGAAGCCGCCGTAGGTCTCCAGACGATCCAGGCCCGCCGCCGCCTCCCGGGCCCGCAGGGACTTCAGGGCCTCGGTCTCGGCATGGGAAGCGTCTTCGCGGCAGCAGAACAGCCGCAGCGACCCGCCATGGGTGGTCAGCAGCTCCACGTCGAAGGGCCGCAGGCCCTTGGCCCGCAGCACCGTCTCCACCGCCAGCAGGGACAGGTAGGAGAAGTGCTCGTGATAGATGGTGTCGAACTGCACCTGCTCGATCAGGTTCAACAGGTGCGGGAATTCGAAGGTCAGTACCCCCTGCGGCTTCAGCACGTGCCGGAAGCCGCCGACGAAGTCGCCAATGTCCGGCACGTGGGCCAGGACATTGTTGGCGGCCATCAGGTCGGCGGTCAGGCCCCGGGCCGCCAGGTCCTTCCCCGTCGCCTCATGGAAGAAGACCACCTCGGTGGGCACGCCCCGGTCCCGGGCCGCCGCCGCCGTGTTGGCCGTGGGCTCGATCCCCAGCACCGGCACGCCCAGGGCCGCGAAGTGCTGCAGCAGGTAGCCATCATTGCTGGCCACCTCGATGACCCGGGAGTTCGGCCCAAGGCCAAACCGCCTCGCCATGGCCTGGGCATAGGCCTTGGCGTGGGCCACCCAGCTTTCGGAGTAGGACGAGAAATAGGCGTAGCCGTCGTCGAAGATCTCGCCCGCCGGCACGGGATCATCCGCCTGGACCAGGAAGCAGGACCCGCACACCCGGGTGCGCAGGGGATAGGTCTTCTCGGTCCCCGCCGCCAGCTGCTCGGGCGTCAGGTAGGCGTTGGCCAGGGGCTGGAGGCCCAGGTCCAGGAAGTCCTGGGTCAGGGGCGCGCGGCAGAATCGGCAGGCGGGAGCGGTCATGGCAGGGCCTCATAGCGCGCGATCTGCTCGCGGCACAGGGCCAGGGCAGGCTCGCCGGCCGCCTGGCGCCGGTACCACTCCATGCTCCAGTCAATGGCCTCGGGCGCGGCCAGCCGGCTCTCGAAGCCCAGCACCTTCCGGGTCAGGCTGGCGTCTATGCCCAGGGCCTTGGCCTCCAGCGAGCCCGGGTCCGGTTCATGCCGCCAGGGCTGGCCGGAGAGGGCCGCCGTCGCCCGGCTGGCCAGCTCGCCCACCGTCACCTCGGCCCCGCCCGGCGCCGGGCCGAAGTTGAGGGCCCGGGGCGTTGCCGGGTCCTGCGCGAGGCGCTCCAGGAAAACGAGATAGCCCGCGGCGCAGTCCAGCACATGCTGCCAGGGCCGGGTGGCCTCGGGATGGCGCAGCACCACCGCCTCGTTCGCCGCCGCGGCCCGGACGATGTCGGACACGATCCGGTCGCGGGAGAAGTCGCCGCCGCCGATGACATTGCCGCCCCGGGCCGTGGCCACCGGCACGCCGGCCCGGTCGAAATAGCTGCGGGCCATGGAGGCCGTGACGATCTCCGTCGCCGCCTTGGAGGCCGAATAGGGATCCTTGCCCCCCAGGGCGTCGCCCTCGGTGAAGGCCCGGCCCGTCTCGGCGTTGGCGTAGACCTTGTCCGAGGTCACCACCAGCACCGCCGCCAGGCCCGGCCGGTCCCGCAGGGCCTGCAGCAGGTGGGCCGTGCCCATGATGTTGGCGGCAAAGGTGGCGACGGGGTCGGCGATGGCAGTGCGCACGATGGGCTGGGCGGCCATGTGCAGGACCAGGTCAAACTCGGCGGCCATCAGGGTCTGGGCCACCTCGGTCGCGTCGCGCAGGTCAGCGATCCGGGACTCCACCAGCCCGCCCACGCCTGCCAGGTCGAACAGGGCCGGCTCGGTGTCCGGTGCCAGGGCCAGGCCCGTCACCTTCGCCCCCATGGCCGCCAGCCAGATGGCCGTCCAGCCGCCCTTGAAGCCGGTGTGCCCGGTCAGGAGCACACGTTTTTCGGCCCAGAAGGCGGGATCGGGGCGGGTCAGGACCACAGCTTCCAGGGCGCCTGGCCCGACGCCCACAGGGCCTCGAGGTTGTTCTTGTCGCGCAGGGTATCCATGCCGGTCCAGAAGCCCGGGTGAGGAAAGGCCATCAGCTGGCCATCGGCGGCCAGGCCCTGCAGGGGCTCGGACTCCCAGGGCATGGGATCGCCGGAGATCCGGCTCACGACCTCGGGCTGGAGCACGAAGAATCCACCGTTGATCAGGCCCTCGTCGCCGGGGGGCTTTTCCACGAAGCGCCGCACCGCGCCGTCATTGATGTCCAGGGCCCCGTAGCGCCCGGGAGGCGAGACCGCCGTCACCGTCGCCTGCCGCCCATGCGCCTTGTGGAAGGCTGCCAGGGCGCCGATGTCCACATCCGCCACCCCGTCGCCGTAGGTGAAGAAGAACGGCTGGCCCGGCTCCAGGTAGCCCGCCACCCGCCTCAGACGCCCGCCGGTCATGGTCTCGGCCCCGGTGTCCACCAGGGTCACCCGCCAGGGCTCATGGTGGGTCGCGTGGTACTCCACCGCGCCCTTGGCCAGGTCGACGGTGAGGTCGGCATTGTGCAGGACGTAGTTGGCGAAATAC
>CAIWHQ010000352.1 GCA_903912465.1 uncultured Alphaproteobacteria bacterium
ACAGCTGGTGGTCGACCCCATCGAGCAGGCCCTCGACGGCCTCGATTCGGTGGCTCAGATCCGCTCCACCAGCCAGGACGGGGTGGGCGTGGTGGATGTCGAGTTCAGCTACGACGTCGATCCTGAGCGCAAGTACGACGAGGTCGTACGCGAAGTGAACGCCCTGCGCGGGACCCTTCCGGACGGCCTCGCCCGGCTGGAGATCCGACGGGCGCGCACCACCGAGGTGGCCATCGTCCAGGTCGCCCTGGTCAGCGACACCCTGCCCATGCGCCGGCTGGAAAAGGCTGCCGACCGCCTGCGCGAACGCCTCGCCCGGGTTCCCGGGGTGCGGCAGGCCCGCTACTGGGGAACGCCCTCCTCGGAGGTCCGGGTCTCCCTCGACCTTCCGCGGCTCGCGGCGCTCCAGCTTCCCGCCTCCGCCGTGGCCGACGCCCTGCGCGCCCGGGGAGCCGAGGCACCGGTCGGCGCGGTCCAGGCCGGCGACCGGCGGTTCAACGTCAAGAGCGGCGGCGCCTTCAAGAGCCTCGAGGCCGTGGCCGACACGCCCGTCCGCAGCAAGGGTGGCCAGGTCGTACGGGTGCGCGACGTAGCCAAGGTCGAATGGGCCGAGGACGAGCCGACCCACCTCGCCCGGTTCAACGGCAAGCGCGCCGTCTTTGTCACCGTCACTCAGAAGGACGGGCAGGACGTAGGCAAGATCACCGCCGAGATCCGCCGGGCCCTTGACGAGCACGAGAGGACCCTGCCCGCCAGCGTGAAGCTGGAGCGGGCCTTCTTCCAGGCTGAGAATGTCGATCACCGGCTGAGCAACCTGTTCCGGGACTTCGCGATCGCCCTGGGACTGGTGCTGATCACCCTCCTACCCCTCGGGTTCCGGGCCGGGGTGGTGGTGATGATGTCCATTCCCCTGTCCCTTCTGATCGGTCTGGCCCTGCTCCAGGCCTTCGGCTTCACCCTCAACCAGCTCTCCATCGCCGGCTTCGTCCTGGCCCTCGGCCTCCTGGTCGACGACAGCATTGTGGTGGTCGAGAACATCGCCCGGCGGATGCGCGAGGGCGAGGACCGGGTCTCGGCGGCCATTAACGGGACCCGGCAGATCAGTCTCGCCGTGATCGGCTGCACCGCCGCCCTCATGCTGGCCTTCCTGCCCCTCATGGCCCTACCCGGCGGGGCGGGGTCCTATGTCCGCTCCCTGCCAGTCACCGTCCTGGTCACCGTGGCCGCTTCCCTGCTGGTGGCCCTGACCATCATTCCCTTCCTGGCCAGCCGCATCCTGTCGCGCCATGAGGACCCGGAGGGCAACGCCCTGCTGCGCGCGGTCAACTCCGGGATCCAGAGGTTCTACGCCCCGGTCCTGCACGTCGGCCTTGCCCGCCCGGTACTGACCACGGCCCTGATCCTGGGCCTTTGCCTGACCGCCGTTCCCATGGCTCGGGCCATCGGCACCAGCCTCTTCCCGCCGGCCGAGACCCCGCAATTCCTGGTGCGCATCGACCTGCCCGACGGGACAGCCCTGGCCCGGACGGACCAGGCCCTGCGCTATGTCGACAACGCCCTTGCCCGCGAGCCGGAGGTGGCCTGGCGCGCTGGCAACCTCGGCCGCGGCAATCCGCAGATCTTCTACAACCAGCAGCAGAGGGAGAGCAGCGCCAACTACGCCGAGGTCTACGCCAGCCTCAAGGCCTGGCATCCGGGGAAGAGCGAGCAGGTCATCGCCCGCCTTCGCGATGACTTCTCCCGCTATCCCGGCGCCCGCATCACCCTGGTCCTGTTTGAGAACGGTCCCCCGGTCGAGGCACCCATCGAGGTGCGCCTGTCCGGCGAGAACCTCGACGTCCTGAAGGCCGGTGCCGCCCGGATCGAGCAGATCCTCAAGGCCACGCCTGGAGCGCGGGACGTCAGCAACCCCCTGAGCGTCGACCGCACCGATATCGACCTGGGCCTGGATGAGGCCAAGGCCGCAGTGCTCGGTGTACCCGTCGGCGCTGCCCGGCGCGCCGTCCGGCTGGCGCTGACCGGAGAGGAGGCCGCACGCTTCCGCGATGCGGACGGCGATGACTATGCGGTCAAGGTGCGCCTGCCCATGGACCGGGTCGGCGCTGGCGACCGCAATGACCTGGAGACCCTGGGGGCGGTCTATGTGCCGACGGCCTCGGGCGTGGCGACGCCCCTCTCGGCCCTGGCCGCGCCCAGGCCGGTCATCAGCCCGGCCCGAATCGATCGCTTCGACCGGGAACGCACCGTCACCGTCTCGGCCTTCCTGGAGCCCGGTGCCCTGGCCTCGGCGGTGGGCGGCAAGGTGGAGACAAGCCTGAAAGACCTGGTCCTCCCACCCGGCTACCGGCTCAGCTTCGGCGGCCAGGCCGAGGCCCAGTCCGAAAGCTTCTCGGGCCTGGGCGCGGCCATCACCATCGCCATCTTCGGCATCCTGGCCGTCCTGGTCCTGGAGTTCGGTCGGTTCAAGAGCGCCCTGGTGGTCGCCGGCATCATCCCCCTGGGCCTGTTCGGCGCGGTCTCGGCCCTGGCCCTGACCGGCAACTCCCTGTCCTTCACGGCGGTGATCGGCATCATCGCCCTGATGGGGATCGAGATCAAAAACTCCATCCTTCTGGTCGACTTCACCGAACAGCTGCGTCGAGACGGCGTTCCTCTGCGCGAGGCCATTGAACGCGCCGGTGAGATACGCTTCCTGCCCGTCCTGCTGACCAGTGCCACCGCCATAGGCGGCCTGATCCCCCTGGCGCTGGAGCGGTCGGGCCTCTACTCGCCCCTGGCGATCGCCATCATTGGTGGCCTGGTCTCATCGACCCTGCTCAGCCGGATCGCGACCCCGGTGCTCTACTGGCTGGCG
>CAIWHQ010000353.1 GCA_903912465.1 uncultured Alphaproteobacteria bacterium
AACGACCGAATGGTCGAACACATCGTCGAGCTTGTGGAGCGCCGGGCGGCCGAACTTGAAAGCGCCGGAGCAGCCCCCACCTAGGGGCGTCCCCGGCGAACCCGTCGGCGGCGAATAGAAGCGCCGCTTGCAAGGGCCCGCATGGCTTGATTAGGTGCCGCTTCGCAAAGAGGAGAGAGCCATGTCTGCAGACGGCAACTGGAAGATCACGATCAATACCCCGATGGGCGCTCAGGAAGTGAACGCCTCCATCACCACCAGCGGTGACACCTTCACCGGCAAGACCACCGGCCGCATGGGCGACCAGGACATCACCGGCAAGGTGGATGGCGACAAGCTGATCTGGTCTTCGGCCATCACCAGCCCCATGCCGATGACCCTGGAGTTCGAAGCCACCGTCAGCGGCGACAGCCTTTCGGGCAACGTCAAGCTCGGTGCCTTCGGCAACGCCACCCTGAACGGCGTGCGCGTCTGATCCCATCCGGATCCGGGGTGGCCCGTCAGCGGGCCGCCCCGACTTCCGCCGGAGCGACCCCGGGATTTGGCAAGCCGGACGCCGCGGGCTAGAAGCCTGCCTCCCGCCCCTCCCTGAAGATCCCGCACCGTGCGACTTCCCCAAGCCCGCCTCGACCAGGTCCTCGGCCGCTTCCACGAGATCGAGGCCCGTATGTCTGCTGCCTCGGACGGCGCAGAGATCGTGCGCCTGTCTCGCGAGCATTCCGAGCTCAAGCCAGTGGTCGAGGCCGTCCACGCGCTGGACAAGGTCCGGTCCGAGGCCCCTGAACTCGAGGAGATGGCTGCCTCCGGCGATCCCGAGATGTCGGCCCTGGCCCGGGACGAGCTGGAGGGCCTGAAGGCGCGCCTGCCTGAACTGGAAAGGCAGGTCGCCCTGCTGCTGGCGCCCAGGGACCGTGACGAGAACGCCTCAGCCATCCTCGAGGTCCGGGCCGGTACCGGCGGCGATGAGGCCGCACTCTTCGCCGGCGATCTCTTCCGCATGTACCAGCGCTACGCCGCCCTGCACGGCTGGCGGATCGAGATCGACTCCGTCTCGGAGGGCGAAGTGGGCGGCTACAAGGAAATCATCGCCGCAATCACGGGCGACGGCGTATTTGGCAGGCTGAAGTTCGAGAGCGGCGTGCACCGGGTGCAGAGGGTTCCCGAGACCGAGGCCGGCGGGCGGATCCACACCTCCGCCGCCACCGTCGCTGTCCTGCCCGAGGTCGAGGACGTCGACATCGAAATCCGCGAGGCGGACCTGCGCATCGACACCTACCGGTCCTCGGGGGCGGGCGGCCAGCACGTGAACAAGACCGACTCGGCCGTGCGCATCACCCACCTCCCCACCGGCATCGTCGTGACCTCCTCCGAGAAGTCGCAGCACCAGAACCGGGCGCGGGCGATGAAGGTCCTGCAGGCCCGTCTCTACGACATGAAGCGCGAGGCCCTGGATACAGCCCGGGCCGACTCCCGCCGCAGCCAGGTGGGCTCGGGCGACCGGTCCGAGCGCATCCGCACCTACAACTTTCCCCAGGGGCGGGTGACCGACCACAGGATCAACCTGACCCTCTACAACCTGGCCAGGGTGCTCGAGGGCGAGGCCCTGGATGACATCATCAATCCCCTGATCGCCGAGGACCAGGCCGAGCGGCTGGCCAGCCTCGAAGCGGAGTTCGCCTGATGGAAGCGCTCATCACCGGAATGTTCCGCTATCCGGTCAAGGGTTTCTCGGCCGAGTCCCTCTCCCAGGCCGACCTGTTCCCGGGCCGGGCCATCGCCCAGGACCGCCGCTGGGTGGTGGAGAACGGGCCCTCCGGTTTCGATCCGGCCGCCCCCCGCTATGTCCCCAAGATGAAGTTCGCGGTCCTGGCCGCCCACCCGGTCGTCGCCTCGGCCCGCACCCGGGTCGAGGGATCGGACCTCTCCGCCTCAGCGCCAGGGCATCCGGACTTCCGGGGGGACCTCGCGGCCGAGGCCGGGCGCGACGGCTTTGCCGGCTGGGTCAGGGGCCTTCTGGGCGAGGACGCCCATGAGGGTGTCCGGGTGCTCGAGGCGCCGGACTACCAGTTCCTTGATCACCCCGCTGGCCACGTCTCCATCATCAACCTGGCCAGCGTGCGGGACCTGGAGGCCCGGATCGGGCGGCCGGTGGACCCCATGCGGTTCCGCGCCAACCTCTATGTCGAGGGCTGGCCGCCCTGGGTCGAGAACGGCTGGAAGGGCCGTAGCCTGCTGGTCGGCTTCGCCCGCGCCACAGTCTTTGCCCCCATCGTCCGTTGCGCCGCGACCGAGGTGGATCCGCAGACCGCCGAGAAGGACCTGCCCCTGGTGGAGCATCTGTTCGAGCAGTACGGCCACCGGGACTGCGGGATCTATGTCCAGGTCTCCCACGGCGGGACGGTTCGGGTCGGCGACGCCTGCAGCACGCCGGGCGAACCTGAGTGAGCCGCACTCTCCTGCAGGCCTGGCAGGGCGCGCGGTCCCGGCTTGAGGCCGCAGGCGTGCCGGGACCGGTCATCGACGCCCGGGTCCTGGTCGAGGCCGCCTGCGGCGTGACCCGGGCAGATATCGTGGGCGACCCCCACCGTGAGCTCTCCGCAGCGCAGGTCGAGCAGCTGGACGCCTACCTTGAGCGACGCATTCGCCGGGAACCCGTCAGCCACATCCTCGGGCGGAAGGGGTTCTGGAACATCATGCTCGGGGTGACCGCCGACGTCCTGACCCCGCGGCCCGAGACCGAGGTCATCGTCGACCACGCCCTTCGCCTGTTCCCGGAGGGGCGGCCCTTCAGGATCCTGGACCTGGGGGTCGGGTCCGGCGCCATTCTCCTGGCGATCCTGGCCGAGCGACCGGCGGCGCGGGGCCTGGGGATCGATGTCTCCGAAGAAGCCCTGGCCGTGGCCAGGGACAATGCGGCGCGCCTGGGCCTTGCCGATCGAATCGCCCTGCTCCGGGGGGACTGGAGCGGCGGCCTGGCCGGTTCGGAATTTGACCTGGTGGTTTCCAATCCGCCCTACATTGCCAGCCCGGTCATCGAGACCCTGGACCCTGAAGTCCGGGACTATGAACCCCGCATCGCCCTGGATGGCGGCCCCGACGGCCTGGACGCCTACCGGCGGCTGGCTCCCGAGATCCTTCGGATGCTGCGGCCAGGCGGTCGGTTCCTGGTCGAGATCGGTTACGACCAGAAGGCCGCCGCAGAGTCCCTCTTCAGGGCGGCAGGGGCCATGGAAGTCGAGACCCTCCAGGACCTGTCCACCCACGACCGTGTGGTGACCGGCATGAAAAACCCCTTGGAAACGAGCGACTGAGCCGTTAGACGGGATATCTGTCCCCACCCAAACCGCCGACGAACAGGACCGCCTGACCCTCGGGATCAGACCGGGCGCCTCGCCGGCAGGCCGTTCCGTGAAAAACGAAACGCCAGGCTCCGGGTGGAACGACGGGGATATTTCAGCTTCGGATCACTTTCGCCGGGACGCCCCGGCGCACAGGCCAGAAGAACAGGCCAAGCCCGGTCTACGAGGACACGGGACATCGGAATGGCGGGACATGAGAGATTTCAAGGGCATGAAGCGTCAGCGCGGTCGCAATCGCGGCGCGGTAGGCAAGCCTCAGCAACACAACGCCAACCGGGCCGTAGAGTCCAATGGGCCTGAAGGCGTCAAGGTTCGCGGAAGCGCCCAGATCGTCTACGAAAAGTACCAGCAGCTCGCACGGGACGCAGGTTCCGCTGGTGACCGCGTCCTCGCCGAGAACTTCCTGCAGCACGCAGAGCACTATTTCCGCCTGATCCGGGCCATGCAGCCCAATCGGCCCGCCTCCGAGATCATCGGCCGCGACCAGCTCAACTCCGGCTTTGACGTCGATTTCGAGGACGAGTCGGGTGAGGGCCTTGAGGCTGAGACGGTCGAAACCGAAGCCGAATCCCGCGACCGGAGCGCATGGCGCGACCGACCCCGAGACCGGGACGACCGGCCCCGGGATGAGAGACCCAGGGATGAGAGACCGAGGGAAGAGCGATATCGGGACGAACGGCCCCGGGACGAGCGCCCGCGCGAGGATCGACCGAGGGACGACAGGCCCAGGGATGACCGACCCAGGGACGAGAGGCCCAGGGATGACAGGCCCAGGGATGACAGGCCCAGGGACGACAGGCCAAAGGATGACCGGCCAAGGAATGACCGCCTGGAAGCTGGGCGACGGGACCGCTGGCGCGACCGTGACGACCGGCCGGAACGCCCGAAGGAAGACCGACCCGAACGGGATCCCATGGCGGTGATCGAACCCAGTGGCGGCGCCATCACCGGCGGGGAGGACCGCGAGCCTTCGCCAACCCTTCGCAGCGAGGATGGAGCCGAGAGCCACGCCCCGGACTTCCTGCGTCCCCGGCGCCCCCGCGTCGAGGCTGAGGGTGAAGAGCCGCGTCCCGCGCGCCGCCGGCGTGCGCCCCGGAGCTTCGAAGGTGGCGAAGGCCAGGACAGCGAGGGCTGAGCCCCGCGGTTGCGTCCCGTCGACTTCGGGTCTAGCCCTTTCGCATGGCGCATGACTGCAGACATGATGATGGCCCAAGGCAGGGCCTCAGCGGCCCCGGACTGGCGGAGGCACTGCTGGAGGCCGAGCGCCTGTGCAGCGTCGCTCGCGAGCGTCTGACGCCGCCACGGCGAAGGGTGCTGGAACTGCTTCTGGAGGCCGAGGCGCCCCTCAAGGCCTATGACATGATCGCCGCCTATGCCTCAGGCGGCCCGCCGGCCAAGCCGCCGACGGTCTACCGGGCCCTGGATTTCCTGGAGAAGCAGGGCTTCGCCCACCGGATCGAAAGCCTGAACGCCTATGTTCCCTGCCGGATCCGGGGCGCCGAGCACAGGGCGGCCTTCCTGATCTGCGAATGCTGCGGATCGGCCCAGGAGGTCGAGCCGGACTTCTCCCCGGTGCTGGCGGCGGCCGGGCTGGCCGGGTATTCCATCCGCGGCCTGACCCTCGAGGCCCGCGGCCTCTGCCCCGCCTGCCGCGACGCCTGATCCCGGCGGCCGGCCATGATCGAGGTCACCC
>CAIWHQ010000354.1 GCA_903912465.1 uncultured Alphaproteobacteria bacterium
GCGACCCTGCTCAGTCCCAGCCCAAAAGGCTCAGGGGATCTCGGCCCCTCCACCGACTGTCCGCCTGGCGTTGGCGCGCCAGGCGGACGTCCCGGAAGACAGCCCCAATCTAGCGCTTCTGAACCAAACAAGGGGGTCAGCTGAGCAGGAGCCTAGCCGACCTCCAGCGTCCCGACGATGGAAGCGCGCTGGGACAGTTCGATCCAGTTGCCGTCGGGGTCCCGGACCATGGAGATTCGCGCCGTCGTCCCCAGGGTGGTCGGGGGCATGGCCTCGCGGCCGCCGGCGGCCAGGACCCGGGCATGGTCGGCGTCGACCCGAAAGACCTGGAAGGTGATGTAGCGCCAGCCCGTGCCGGGCATGGTGGCGTCGGAGGGGGCGTCGGCGGCTTCCTCCAGGATGATCAGGGTCTCGCCGGCCCGGAAGGCCGTGCCGCCCTCCCAGGCTTCCTCGGCCAGGCCCAGGGCGCCAGAGTAGAAGGCCCGGTGGGCCTCAAGGCTGCGCACCGCCAGGCGGATGCCGGCCTGGGTGATGCCGCGCCAGCCGGGCGGGACCAGGGTCACGCGGTTGCCGTCCGGATCGGCCAGGGGACGCGGCCCGGCCAGACCCTCCCGCACCAGGTAGAGCTCGCGGTAGCCGGTCGGCTCCCCCGCCGGGACCGGATCGGTGTAGGCGTTGATCTTGAGCACAGACCCATTGGCATCGTGGCGGTGCTGGTTCTGGCCCCGCCGGATGGGCAGGACATGGTCGAAGGGAACCCCCGCCTCGCCCTGCCAGAAGGCCAGTACGGCCTCGAGGGCGTTGGTGGACATGCCGATGTCCACGCGCGGCTTGGCCAGTTCCATGGTCGCCTCCCTTTTCGCGCCTCGGCCTCCGGGCTTGCCCGCGATCTGTCCGCGTGACAAGTCAGAAGCCCAGGGAGACGACAACCAGGAGCCAGGCCCATGAAGGCAGCGGTCTATTACGAGAACGGCGGACCCGAGGTCCTGCGCTACGAGGACGTTCCCGATCCAGCCTGCCATCCCAAGGGCGTGATCCTCCGGGTCGAGGCCATCGCCATCGAGGGCGGTGACACCCTGAACCGCTTCGGCGGACCCCTGGTCACCAAGCCCCACATCGTCGGCTACCAGGCCGCCGGCGAGATCATCGAGGTAGGCGCGGAGGTCACCCACCTGAAGGTCGGCCAGAAGGTCGCCACGGTGAACAACTTCGGCAGCCACGCCGCCCTGCGCAGCGTACCGGCCCGCAACTGCTGGCTCGTGCCGGAGGGCTACGACATCGCCAAGGCCTCGGCCATCCCGGTGACCTTCGGCACCGCCCACGACTGCCTGTTCGAGTACGGGCGGATGAAGGCGGGCGAGATCGTCCTGGTCCAGGCTGGCGCCTCGGGCGTCGGCGTCGCCGCCATCCAGCTGGCCCGCCGGGCCGGCGCGAAGATGATCCTGGCCACCGCCAGCTCCGACGCGCGCCTTGAGCGCCTGAAGCCCCTGGGGATGGATGCCGGCATCAACTACCGGGAGCACGAGGTGCCCCGGGAGGTCCGTCGCCTGACCGACAACCACGGCGCTGACGTGGTGGTGGACTCCGTCGGCGGCTCGACCCTGCAGGGCTCCATAAACAGCCTGGCCTATCGTGGCCGCGTCTCCATGGTGGGCGCGGCCGGGCGCGAGCCCATGGTGGTGGACGTCGGCTCCATGATGGGGGGTAACCGCAGTCTTTCCGGCGTCTTCCTGGGTGCCGAGATCATGACCGACCGGGTCCACGACATGATCCAGGGACTGATCGACGACGCTGCCCAGGGCCAGCTGGAGGTGGTGATCGACCGGACCTTCCCCCTGTCCGAGGCCGCCGCCGCCCACGCCTATATCGAGAGCCGCGCCGCCGTCGGCCGCGTCGTCCTGGTCCCCTGAGGCGAGGCCGGCCATGCCCTTTGCAACAA
>CAIWHQ010000355.1 GCA_903912465.1 uncultured Alphaproteobacteria bacterium
ACCCCGCCGAGCCGCACCCATCTCGCCAAACCCAAGCTGTCCCGTCGACTTCACAGACATCAAAAGCCCTCCACCGCCACAGCAGAGAATCACGATCCGGGGATTTCGCAACAGTCCCCTGGGGGGAGGAATTACCCCTCTAATTGCTCCCCCAAGGGGGAGCTCCGGGCAAAGCCCGGTGAGGGGGTCAACGGCCTCCGCTGCACGCGCTTAGTGCGAGACGACGTTCATTGACCTAGGGTTATCGAGGTTAGGAGATCAGGTTCCCCCTCCACCTGAAGACGCCCGCCTTCGGCATGCCGGGATGGGCAACGCTTTGAGGTTGTCGACGACAGTGTGCCAAGGCTTGTCGAGTACCGTCGTGTTTTCGAAAGGGCGCAGTCATGACCGTTGAGGACGCAGGACGAAGTCGCCGGCGGGTTCTGGTCGGCATGGCGACGGCCGTTGCGGTCTCAGCGTGCGGGAGGCGGGCGATGAGCGACCAAGAAGACTATGTCTCTATCGTCACGGTCCCAGGTGAGATCGGCGTGACGCCCGACCTTGGGCGCGTAGCCTTGACCAATTGGGGCGGTGACTTCAGCGCAATCGGGGTCTGCGACCTGCATGCCGGAAGCGTGGAGGTGCTACAAGCCAACCGCAAGGCTGGGCTACGGATGCCGGCGCTTTCGCCGGACGGCAAGACGATAGCATTTACGGCCCAACCGATGGAGCCAAGGCTCGATGGGCTAGCTTCTTTGTGTCTCGCGCCCGCCCGCGGAGGCGAAGCGCGCCGGATTGGTGCACGCGCCTATTACGTAGCGCCCAGCTTCTCTTCCGATGGCGGTCGCCTCCTCGTGTTCGCCGGGGACAAGGCCTATGGGCCAGTCCAGCTTGTGGAGATCGACCTCACATCCGGGGCGGAGGCAGCGGTTTGGTCGGGTGCCTTTAATGGTGGATCTCTAACGGCCTACGACCCTACAGGCGCGGGATACTGGGTCCACGCACAGGGACCGGCGGCGTCACTTGAGGAGGCCAATGGCTGGAGCGCTCTCGACTATGACACCAAGAATGGTTCGCCACGCCTCTTCCGCATCCTGCGCCAGGGTGAGACCCCGCGCCCCTTTACGGTGAACCTCGGAAGGGGCTGGGGCTTAGTCGGCGTCACCAATGACGAGGTGGTGCTCGGTACCGTCGCACTGGAGACAGGCAGCCGCGCCGCACTCATGAACCGCCAGGGTGAAGCCCGCCTGCTCTGGCGCTCGCCGCGCAGTGGCGAGTTGCCGGACGGGTGGGCGGTGTCGGCCGACGCCAAACGCGTCCTGACGGTACGCATACACAAGGACGACGCCGGGAACTTCCTCGACAGATACGATATCGCCGTATTTGAGACTGGATCGGGCGAAAGCGGAAAGATCCTCTCCAAGGTCCTGTCCTCGGACCTTCGCGCCACAAACCATGACTTGAAACTGTCCTAGCTCAGACAGCCAAGGGGCGGTCTTGCGAGTCCCTTGACCCCCTCCGGCCCGCTACGCGGTCCACCTCCCCCTGGGGGGAGGAATTACCGAGCCAATTGCTCCCCATCAGGGGGAGCTGTCGGCGAAGCCGACTGAGGGGGGCAACGGCGACTCAGGTCAGGTCCCGTACAGTCTGTCGAACACCGGCGGCAGGCTTTCGGGAAGGCCGAGCAGCGGCCCCGAGGAGAGCAGCAGGACCACCTCGTCTCCCGACAGGGCGGACAGGGCCGCCTGCGCCTCAGTAGCGCTGGACACCGGACGGGCGTCTACCCCTGCGGCCCGGGTGCGGTCCACGATCTCGGCCAGGGTCGACTGGTTATGCCCACCGGCGCCGTGATCGGGCGGGGGCAGGACCAACACCCGGTCCACACCCTCGAAGACCGTGTCGTACCAGGACAGGGCGTCCCGGGAGCGCCAGGAAAAGGTATGCGGCTCGAAGACCACGACCAGCCGCCGGTCAGGGAAGTGCAGCTTCAGGGCGTCGATGGCTGAGCGGGCCTTCTCCCAGGAGGAGCCGAAGCCCTCGATCACTGGAATGCGCGACGTACGGGTCAGGCGGTCGAGCCGGCGCCGGATGCCCTCGAAGCTGGCGACAGCGCGGACCAGCCCCTCCCGGGTCACGAGGCCGGTGTCGAGCAGCAGGGCCGAGACGCCCACGATGTTCTCGATGTTGTGGGCGCCCAGGAGACCTGTGGTCATGGGCGTGCGCGTCCCATCCGGCGAAACGAGGACGAAACGGCTGACCTCGCCGAAGACCTCGTCCTCTGCACGCCATCCACCCTCCCCGCCCCCGTACCAGACGATCCGCGCGCGGGTCTCGCCGGCGACCGTGCGCACCGCCGGGTGGTCGCGGAGAACGGCCAGTCCGTCGGCCGGCAGGACCCGCAGGAGCGCGCGAAAGGGCGCCTCGTACTCGGCGAAGGTCGGAAAGACGTTGACGTGGTCATGCACCAGAGAGGTCAGCAGCAGCCTCTGGGGGTGATAGAGGGCGAACTTGGACCGCCTGTCACCTGGCCCAACGATGTACTCGTCCCCTTCCAGGATCATCTCTGGCGACGTCCCCCAGCGGCCCGTCGCCGGAAGCGAGGGGGAGATCGCCCCGACCAGCCAGCCGGCGTCCACCCCGCAGGACCTCAGGACATGGGCGGCCAGGGCCGCGCAGGTCGATTTGCCGAACGAGCCCGCAACCACGGTGTTCACCCGGTCCCGGGTCAGGTCGCCCACCAGTTCGGGGAAGGTCGTCACCCTGACCCCCCGCTCCCGGGCGGCCCGCGCCTCGACATTGTCGTCGCCGCCAAGCTTGGCGCTGGCCCCCTGGACGAGCACATCGAGGTCTGCGGGCAGGTTGGCGGCGTCGAGGTGCCAGGCGACCGGCAGGCCCAGGCCCTCGACGAAGGTGGACATGGGCGGGAAGACGTCCTGGTCGGAGCCCGAGACCTCGTGGCCCGCGTCCTGCATCATCTGGGCGACGGCCGCCATGCCCGCCCCGGCGATTCCGGTGAAGTGGATCTTCATGCAGCCTCACATGGGGATTTTTGGTGTCAAGCTGGGTAGCTTATGACGAGAATAGCGGCCTCTCGCGGGTGCGCGTCACCTGGGGGGCGTTATCCTGCCAACCAACGGTCGACCTCGCTCTGGAAGATTTCGGGTTGGTCGAGCATGACGAAGTGTCGTGACCCGTTGATGGCGAGGAATTTCGTTGAGACCGCGCCAGCGTAGGCGTTGCGATAGAGCGCGTCGGCACGGCCGCCCGGATCGCCCGGATAGACCACGGTGATCGGGATCGAGAACGCGGGCAGGGCGTCGCGTACGTCGGTAATGAAGGTCTCATACGTCGCCCGTGCGAAGACCGATGGATCGGAGGCTCGGCTCCAGTCCTCGACCTTCCGCACATTCTCCGGTGAAATTGTGAGCCGCGCAGCCGCCTGGCCCAGGGATACGACCAGCTGCTCCCGAGGCATGGCGAGTTGGCTGTCCCGCAGGAGCACGGCCTGCGGTCGGATCGCATCGACGGTCATCGATGGTCCGTAGAGCAGGCCGATAAAGGGCAGGGCGTCCAACACCATCAACTTGCGGACGGTCTTGGGGTGGCGCGTGGCGAGTAGCAGTCCGATTAGACCGCCCAGGGAATGCCCCACAACTGCCGGAGCTCCCCGCGTTTCCGCAGCAATGTAGGTGGCGAGCTCTTCCACGATTGGCCCGAGAATTTCGCCCGTGGCGTTGGGTCCGGCAGGCAGGCCGGCGAACCCAGCGACCTGCACGACATGCAGGCGGTGGCTGGTCTTGAGCTTGGCGACCGTGCCGTCCCACACGGCGGCAGAGGAGCCAAGGCCGGGGATTAGGACTAGATCGGGCCCGGCGCCTACCGTCGTGACCTTGCAACGGGTCAGCGAGACGGCGGCTTGCAGCGCGGGGGGCACGGCGCATAGCAAGGCGCAGCGGGCCAGGAGTTGGCGGCGGTTCATGGCGGTCTCCAGCCTTGGTTAGGTGTCAGGTGCTGGGATTGCGGCGGCGTTCCAACCACCAGATCAGACTGTTTCCCGCCACCATCGCGACCGGCAGCATCGCCAGGCCGAGGAACACCGGGGTTGCCTGCCCGAAAGGCATGGTGAGAGCGACCCCGATCATCGCGAGCCCGCTCAGCACACCCACCCAAGCCGTCACGCGCTGGCCGCGTATCATGACGGGAGGTCCATCGGCACTTACACATGAGGCCAGGAACTTCGGCATCCGGTTGTGAATCACGATCAGGACCACGCTCAACGCCACCATGAAGGCTCGGATGAATGTGGGCTTGTCCAGGTCATGAATCCAAACGAAGGAGCCGACCAAGAGGATATGCGCAGCGGTCAATACGCCGGCCACTAAGGACAGGCTGTGGCCCATGAAGTCGCTCGTCTTGGCGATGCTCCGATGGTGGCCATTTTTGCGGATCCCGCGGCGAAGGCTGAAAGCGTAACAGGTCCAGATCAGCGCGAGCGTGCCGGGCATGGTGACGAGCGCGCGCCAAGGCGGCATGGGGCCGGTAAATCCGGCGGCGATATCGACAGCGATCATCGCCGCGATCAGGATCATCGCCATCCAGATGTCACGGCGAGGAAGGCCGGCGATCTGTTTATCGAGCGGGATGCTCATCGAGCTTCTCCATGGTTGCGGACAGGCCGATGCCGAAAGTTTCGGCGAACGCCAGCAACGCGTCTTCGAGTACTGATAGCTGAAGGCGGTAGGTGATCGTCGACCCAACCTTGTCGGCGTCGATCAGGCCGGCCTCGCGCAAGACAGCGAAGTGGGCGGACATGGTCGGCTTTGAGACCGGGAAATGTTCGGCCAAAGCGCCTGCGGTCATCGGTTCGTAGCGCAGCAGCTGGAGCACCTGACGGCGAGTTGGGTCGGAGAGGGCCTTGAAGACGAGGTTCATAATAGATGATTAGCTAATCATCTAAATGCGGTCAAGGTGCTGCCATGGATGGACGTCAACGTCGCGGGCGCGGGCCGCGACGGTTGCACCACCTTCAAGGATTCCGTTCGCCCTCAGGTATCTTGCGCGGCAAGCGGCGTAAGGCTCGGTCTGAACGACGCCGGGCGTCGACAGCAACCCGTTTCATCCTGCCGAAAAACAGACTTCGGCTACCAACCGCAGCCTGTCTGGAATCCAAGGTCTGAACCTGCTCATTCGATTTGGCCATCAAGGCCAGATCAACCTCACATTCGGTGGCCGCGTGGCGGCGGCCGAACCAACTTCCCGCATTCGATGGCATGGGGCTCAGGGTGACGGAACCATTCTTCATTTACGGCTGGTAAGTGCCATGGCTGCAATCGGTCCGCCCGCCTGGATCCGTCAGGACTGATTCGGCCCTGGGGATGGGTTGAGAACTGTCAGGTGCTATGCATCACGGCACCCTCGATCACGACACCGCTGGTCACGTACTTTCAGAACGCCACCAGGAGCTTCCGCGCCAAGGCCACGATGGTGGCCTTTCCGAAGGACCCGGCCACGACAGTGTTGGTCCGCCCCCGGGTCGCCTCGCCCACCAGTTCGGGGAAGGTCGTGACCCTGACGCCCTGCTCCCGGGCGGCGCGGGCCTCGACATTGTCGTCGCCGCCCAGCTTGGCGCTGGCCCCCTGGACGAGCACATCGAGGTCTGCGGGCAGGTTGGCGGCGTCGAGGTGCCAGGCGACCGGCAGGGCCAGGCCCTCGACGAAGGTGGACATGGGCGGGAAGACGTCCTGGTCGGAGCCCGAGACCTCGTGGCCCGCGTCCTGCATCATCTGGGCGACGGCCGCCATGCCGGCCCCGGCGATTCCGGTGAAGTGAATCTTCATGACCGCCTTCCTGGAGTCCGCAGGCTTAATGCGGGATTAACCATACTGGGCGAGCCTGCGCGCGTCTTCTTCTGAAGACATCCCATCACCACCATCACCTTGCGCCCGGCTTCGGCCGGGCGTCCTTTTTCGGGCCTTGGAGAGTCCCCTCCGAGGTGGTGTAGTGCCGCTAAAGACCGATGGGAGAACAGCGATGGCCAGGACAGCAGCCGGCTTCAAGACCCGCCTGGAGCCGCAGGACGAGTTCCCGCACGATCCGGGGCCCTTCAAGAACTACAATGAAAGCATGTACTTCAACGTGTTCGACCCGGCCCGGAAGGCCGGGGGCTGGTTCCGGATCGGCAACCGTCCCAACGAGCACTATGCCGAGATGACCGTCTGCCTCTACCTGCCGGATGGCCGGGTGGCCTTCATGTTCGGGCGGCCGACCATCGAGGGCAATACCGAGATGAACGCTGGCGGCCTCAAGGTCGAAGTCGTCGAGCCGTTCAGGCGCCTGCGCGTGACCTACTCCGGCAAGGCCCTGCTCCTCGCCCGTCCGCACGAGATGGCCGACCCCAAGCGCGCCTTCCGCGAGAACCCGTCGGTCCCCTGCACGGTGGAGCTGGACTATGAGGGCGTCTCGCCCATGTACGGCGGCGAGACGGTCCGGGAGGACGGGACGCCGATCGAGATCGACCCCGAAAAGTCCTTCGCCAAGGCCCACTACGAGCAGCACTGCGCCGCCAGCGGCCGGTTCACTGTCGGCGACGAGGTCTTCGAGATCCATGGCCACGGCCTGAGGGACAAGTCCTGGGGCCCCCGCCACTGGCAGGCCATCGACTGGTACCGCTGGTGCCCGATGAACTTCGGCCGCGACTTCGGCATGATGCTGTCGGTCATCGGCGACGGAAAGGGCGGCGCCCGGCAGGGCGGCATGGTCTTCCGCGACGGGATCTACGACCTGATCTCGGAGTGCCGGATCGAGAGCGACTGGGACGAGCACGGCTACCAGACCCACCTGCGGGCCGAGGTGACGACCGAGGGCGGCAAGTCCTATTCCGTCACGGGCCGGGTCCTGTCCCTGATCCCCCTGAGGAACCGTCGGACCACCCCTGAGGGCGTCGAGCTCCAGACCCGGATCACCGAGGGCATGACCGAGTTCCGGTGCGGTGACCTGGTGGGCTATGGCCTGTCGGAATACCTGGACCAGATCATCGACGGGCAGCCCAACGGCAAGGCTGCCGGCTACTGAGGCACCCGGGAGACGGACCCGCTTGCGCACCTGTTCGGCGCGGTCTATAGCCCCGGTCCTTCCAGGTGATCCCCGATAGCTCAGCTGGTAGAGCAGTCGGCTGTTAACCGACTTGTCGCAGGTTCGAGTCCTGCTCGGGGAGCCATCCTCTTCCGCAGCTTCCCGCCCTCCGGGCGGCAGAGTCAGGGAGCACCATGGAAGTCTTCTACAATCATCTCGCCGACTGGTGGCCCGTGATCTCCCCCGTCTCCAACTACACCGGAGAGTGCGCGGAGATTTGTCGCGTCCTGAAGGCCCGCCGACCCCATGCACGGACCCTGCTGGAGCTGGGCAGCGGCGGCGGGCATGTGGCCTTCCACCTGAAGGCGGACTTCGACTGCACCCTGACCGACCTCAGTCCCGCCATGCTGGAGGTCTCCCGGCGCCTGAACCCTGGCTGCCTCCACATCCAGGGCGACATGCGCACCCTGGACCTCGACCGACACTTCGACATCGTCCTGGCCCACGACGCTATCGCTTACATGACCTCGGAGGCCGACCTGCGGGCCGCCTTCGCCACCGCCCATCGCCACCTCGCCCCCGGCGGGCTGGCCCTTTTCGTTCCCGACGAGGTCCTTGAGACCTTCGAGCTCGGCGACTCCGATCTCTCTCTCTTTGGCGGCGAAACGCCGGACGGGCGGTCCGCCCGGGCCATGGAGTGGTGCGGTGAGCTGGCGGCGGACGGGACCACGACCGTCCACTACGCCTTTCTCCTGAAGGACGCTGACGGCCAGGTGACCACCGCCGGCGAGACCCATCACGTCGGCGTCTTCGCCCGCGCCGACTGGGAGCGCTGGCTGGAGGCCGAGGGATTCGCGGTAGAGACCGTGGAAGAGCAGACTGACGAGGACCGAACGCCGCGGTTCCTCTTCCTTGGGACCCGGAAAGAGGCCTGACCCCGAGGGGCCGACCCTCGAGGGTTTGGTGGTCGAGGCGACATCCGCTCTAATGGTATTGGGGCGTGAAGTGCGCCTGGAGTTCCCGATCCCATGCCCTGGACCTCAGTCTTCGACGGTGATGCGCCCGAGCGGGTGAACCGCTGGCTGGCGCACAGGGGCGTCTGTTCCCGTCGGGAGGCCGAGGCACTGATCGCGGCAGGACGGGTGCGGATCGATGGCGAGACGGTCCAGGATCCGGGCCGCAAGATTCTCCCGGGACAGACCCTCGAAGTCCGGGACGGAGACGACGCCGCAGAGGTCGTGACCATCCTCGTTCACAAGCCACCCGGCCTGGTCAGCGCCCATCCGGAACCCGGACAGTCCGAGGCCCGGAGCCTCGTCACCGCCGAGCGCGCCCAGGATGGGGAGCTCCCGCCCCCGGACGACCTCAGTCTTCCGCCTGCCGGACGACTGGACCGGGAGTCCCGCGGCCTTCTGGTCCTCACCTCAGACGGGGTGGTGGCCCGGGCCCTCATCTCTCCGGTCTCGACGCTGAAGAAGGAATACCAGGTGCGCGTCGCCGGCACCCTGACGCCCGAGCGGATCGCCCGGCTCCGCCACGGCCTGTACCTGGACGGCCGGCGCCTGAAGCCCGCCGGGGTCTTTCGCAAGGGCGAGGACCGGCTGCGCATCGTCCTGACCGAGGGCCGGAACCGGCAGATCCGGCGGATGTGCGAGTTGGTCGACCTGCGGGTCACCGACCTGCAGAGGAGCCGTATCGGCCCGCTGTCGCTCGACGGCCTGCCCGAAGGCCGCTGGCGCTTCCTGACGCCGGCGGAGAGGCGTGACCTCCTGGCGGTGGACGTCCCTTCCCAAGGCCAGGGATCAGGCCCATATCGGGAAGAAGACTGACGGGGACGGCGCAATGACTTCGAAAACCAGGCCCGACTGGCGACGGCGCGGTCTCTTCGCCCTCGTCGGCCTCGCCCTCCTTGGCCTCATCGGCTTCGGTATCCGCAGCTGCCGCTCAGAGCCTGAGGCCCCGCCCTATCGGACCGGGCAGGTCGAACAGGGTGCCCTTGTCCAGACCGTGTCTGCATCCGGGGTGATCGAAGCCCTGGTCACGGTCGAGGTCGGCTCGCAGATTTCGGGCCAGATCACTTCGATCTCGGCGGACTTCAATGACCGGGTGAAGGCGGGCCAGTTGCTGGCGGTGCTCGATCCCCAGACCTACCAGTCCCGGCTGCGCCTCGGACAGGCGGACGTCGCCGCCGGCGAGGCCACCGTGAAGCAGGCCGAGGCCCAGGCCCAACAGGCCCGGCAAGACCTCGCCCGCAGGCGCTCCCTGGCGTCCCAGGGGTACTATTCCGCCGCCGCCCTCGAAGCCGCGGAGGCCCAGGCGCGCACGACCTCTGCTGCACTTGAGGTGGCCAGGGCCCGGGTCAAGCAGAGCCGCGCCAGCCTAAGCACCACAGAGGTGGACCTGTCGCGGACCCGCATCGTCTCACCGATCGACGGGATCGTCGTCCTGCGGGCCATCGAGCCCGGTCAGACCGTCGCCGCCAGCTTCCAGGCACCCGTCCTGTTCCGCATCGCCCGGGACTTCGACCGGGTGAAGGTGAAGATCTCCGTCGACGAGGCCGACATCGGAGGGGTGAAGGAGGGACAGGCCGTGACCTTCTCGGTGGACGCCTTCCCGGACCAGGTGTTCGACGGCGTCGTCACCCAGGTCCGCAAACAGCCCGTCATGGAGCAGAACGTCGTGGCCTACACGGTCATGGCCGAGGCGCAGAACACGGGTGGTCGCCTCATGCCGGGCATGACGGCGAACGCGGACATCGTGATCCAGCGCCGGGACGGCGTACTCAAGGTCCCCGTGGCCGCCCTGCGCTGGACGCCGCCGGCCGAAGTCCAGGCCGCACCCCGCGGACCACCCGGCACGCCGATCCGCAACGACTCCGGCCCCGCCTATCCGGGCTCGGTCCCGGTGCAGAAGGTGGTCGGCCAGCTCGGGCTCGACCCCAAACAGAGAAAGGCCTGGGCGGACATCCAGGCGGATCTCCGCGTCCAGGCGACCGCCGCTGCCGGAACGGGTAGCGACCGGGAAGCGAGCCGCAAGGCCGTCGCC
>CAIWHQ010000356.1 GCA_903912465.1 uncultured Alphaproteobacteria bacterium
AGGCCGAGGCGGCCCTGCAGGCGGCGGCCGATTTCGCCCGCGACCGGCTCCAGGGCCGGGCCCTGACCGGGCCGAAGAACCCCGGCGGACCCGCAGACCCCATCATCGTCCACCCGGACGTGCGCCGCCAGCTGATGGAGGGCAAGGCCCTGGTCGAGGGCGGCCGGGCCTTCCTCTTCTGGTCTGCCCTCCAGGGCGACCTCGCCCACGGCCATCCCGACGAGGCCGTGCGCCAGAAGGCCTCGGACTACGCCGCCCTGATGACGCCGGTAGTCAAGGCCTACCTCACGGACCGGGGCCTGAAGGTCTGCTCCGACGCCCTGCAGGTGCACGGCGGGTCCGGCTTCACCGAGCACTTCCCCGCCAGCCAGTACATGCGCGATGTCCGCATCGCCCTGATCTACGAGGGGACCAATGGGGTCCAGGCCCTGGACCTGGTGGGGCGCAAGCTGCCCGCCAACGGGGGCCGGGCCATGCTGACCTGGCTGGCCGAGCTGGAGGCCTTCTCCAGTGGTGCCCGGGGCGAGCCCGCCACCGATACCTTCCTGGACGGCCTTGACGGTGCCCG
The DNA here is from genome assembly GCA_903912465.1 of uncultured Alphaproteobacteria bacterium. Classification (GTDB taxonomy): domain Bacteria; phylum Pseudomonadota; class Alphaproteobacteria; order Caulobacterales; family Caulobacteraceae; genus Phenylobacterium. Next base: position 569 of record CAIWHQ010000356.1, read on the forward strand.
CGCCCAGCTCCAGGAGGCGGTGGGCTGGCTCATGCAGAACGGCCTCGCCCACCCCGACAACGCCGCCGCGGGATCGAATGACTTCCTGCACCTTGTGGGCCTGACCGCCCTGTCCTGGATGTGGGCCCGCATGGCCCTGGTCGCCCAGGCGAAGATCGCCGCCGGCGACACCGATCCCTTCTGGGCGTCCAAGCTGGCCGTGGGCCGTTTCTTCCTCGCCCGGGTCCTGCCCGAAACCCAGGTCCACCTGGTCCGCCTGAAGTCCGGTGCCGAGACGGTCATGGCCCTGCCGGCCGAGGCCTTCTGAAGACGGGGAGTCCCACGTGTCCAACCACGACGCCTTCGTCACCTGGACCGTCCAGCCTGACGCCGATTTCCCGAAGGGCCGCTACAGCCGGGCGCACCGGATCACCTTCGACGGGGGCGCGGAGATCCTTGCGTCGGCAGCCCCCTCGGTGGTGGGCCGCTGGGCGGATCCTGCCGGGATCGACCCCGAGGAGATGCTGGTGGCGGCCCTGTCCAGCTGTCACATGCTGACCTTCCTGGACAAGGCCCGGCGGGCCGGCTTCATCATCGACCGCTATGCCGACGCCGCCCGGGGCCGGATGGGCGAGGTCGCCCCGGGCCGCAAGGGCCTGGTCGAGGTGGTCCTGCGGCCGGACATCTCCTGGGTGGGTGCCGCCCCGGACCCCGAGGCCCTGGAGGCCCTGCACGCGGCCAGCCACGCCGAGTGCTTCATCGCCAACTCGGTAAGCTGTGAAGTCAGGGTCGAGGCACCGGAGCCTTCTTAAACCCGCTGAGCCGCACCTTCAGCTCGGGGCCGGAACCCCGCCCTCAGAGTCCGTCGAAGAGGGCCGTGGAGAGATAGCGCTCGGCGAAGGAGGGGATGATGGCGACAATGGTCTTGCCGGCGTAGTCGTCCCGTTCCGCCAGGCTGAAGGCCGCCGTCAGGGCCGCGCCCGAGGAGATGCCCACCGGGATCCCCTCTTCCCGCGCCACGCGCCGGGCCATGGCGAAGCTGTCCTCGTTTGAGACCTGGACAATCTCGTCGATCACACCCCGGTCCAGGATCGCGGGCACGAATCCGGCACCTATGCCCTGGATCTTGTGCGGGGCAGGGCTGCCGCCCGACAGGACCGGCGAGGCCGCAGGCTCCACCGCCACCATCTTCAGGGCGGGCTTTCGCGCCTTCAGGACCTGCCCGATGCCGCTGATGGTGCCCCCGGTGCCGACGCCGGAGACCACGGCGTCTACCGCCCCGTCCGTGTCGTTCCAGATCTCCTCGGCGGTGGAGACCCTGTGGATCAGGGGGTTGGCGGTGCTTTCGAATTGCTGGGGCATGACCGCCCCGGGTGTGGCCTCGACGATCTCCCTGGCGCGGGCGATCGCGCCAGCCATGCCGCGCTCGGCGGGGGTCAGCTCCAGCTGGGCGCCCAGCAGGAGCAGCATCTTGCGGCGCTCGATGGACATGCTCTCAGGCATGCAGAGGATCAGCTTGTAGCCCTTGGAGGCGGCCACGAAGGCCAGGGAGATACCGGTATTGCCGCTGGTGGGCTCGACCAGGGTGGCACCCGGCTTGAGCAGGCCCTGGGCCTCCAGGTTCTCGATCAGCGAGACGCCGATCCGGTCCTTCACCGAGGCGATGGGGTTGAAGAACTCCAGCTTGGCCAGGACCCGCGCCTTGGGCTTCAGGGCCCGGGTCAGGTTGGGAAGGGCCACCAGGGGCGTATCGCCGATGGTGTCGAGGATGGACTCATAGACCTTGCCCCGGCCGGCGCGACGATAGCGGGCGGCGTCGTAAGCGGATTCAACCATGGCAAAGTCTCCGGGAAGTTGAATATCGACCTTCAGGCGCCCGCGCGGCTTTGGGAAGGCGGGTTTTCGGGGCGGCGGCTCAGGAATTCTAAACCTGGGACGGCGGAAGGGCCTCCAGCAGAGGCTCCAGCAGGGTATCGGCCAGCCAGCGGACGGTGGGAACGCAGACCCCGTCCCCGGCCACGTGCAGGGCCGCCGACACGCCGCGCGGCAGGATATAGGCCTCGGGCAGGCCCATCAGCCGGGCCGCCTCCCGGGGCGCCAGCAGGCGGGTTCGCACAACGCCATCCTCGACGACGATCACCGACTGGCGGGAAGATCCACCCCGGGGGGTGCGCAGGCATCCGGCCAGGCCGTCAAACCGGGCCTCGGCCCTCTGGACGCTGCGGCCGCCCTCCCGCCGGGTGCGGCGGAAGAAGGCGCCGACATGCCGCCCGCCGGACGCCTTCAGGGCCTCCAGCCGCGCCGCCTGCACGGGGGACATCATGGCAACCAGGCGGCGGGTCAGGTCCGGCGGGTTCCAGGGAACCTGGTCATCGGGCTCGAGCAGGTCCGCCAGCCGGGTGTTTCGCCCGGCCGGCGCCCGGGGGGACCAGTCTGTCCAGGCGGTGCGCGCCACCCCCTCAAGTCGGTCCCGGGCCCGACCCACCGCCGGGGTCACGAAGGCCCCGCCGCCGGAGAGGTGCGCCGGCGGCTCGCCCCGGAAGGCGACGACGAACAGGCGCGGGCGGGACTGGGGGGTGAAGTCCGCGGCGTCGGACTCCAGGGCACCCACCCGATAGCCACGTCCCGCCAGGGCCCCACAGAGGGCGGCGAAGTCCGCCCCGCCCCGCGAGGTGAGCAGGCCGACCACATTCTCCACCACGATCAGGCGCGGCGCCCGGCCCGCGTCATCCAGGGCCTCCATGAGCCGCCAGAAGCCGAAAAAGGCCGAGGACCGTCCGCCCGACAGCCCCGCCCGGCCACCGGCCAGGCTGAAGTCCTGGCAGGGCGAGGAGGCCCAGGCCAGGTCTGCCGGTCCCGGCAGGGCCGGTGCTGAGAGCTTCCAGACATCCTCGCCGGAGAAGTGGGCGTCCGCGTCGGGAAAGTTGGCCCGATAGGCCGCCCCCTTCACCGGGTCGAAGTCATTGGCGAACAGGCAGGACCATCCCGGCCCCAGCCCGAGCCGCGCCATCCCCCCACCCGCAAAGAACTCCAGGAACCTCGATCCCATCTGACCCCCGACTCATCCGCCCAGCATAGGCGCCGGGCGAGGGGGTGGCGACGGGGGGAAGCCCCTAAGCCAGCCGTACCGCCGTACCGGTGGCCGTGACCATCAGCATGCTGCCCGAGCCCAGGGTCTCATAGTCCAGGTCGACACCCACCACGGCATTGCCGCCCATGGTGTGAGCCTCCTCGCCCATCTCCTTCAGGGCGATCTCCCGGGCGTCCCTGAGGGCCGATTCATAGGCCCGCGAGCGGCCACCGACGATGTCGGTGATCCCGGCCAGAAGGTCGCGAAAGATGTTGGCCCCGACGATGGCCTCGCCAGTCACCACGCCGAGGGTCTCGGTGATCTCGCGGCCAGCGATAGTGGGGGTCGTGGAAGTCAGCATGGGATCTCCTTTTGTCCGTAGGAGCCTAGATGGGGAGTGATTGCCGGATGGGAAGGTACCGCACCGCTTGACCCCGCCGTCTCGATAGGGGCTGAATCCCTCCACAGGCGGCGGGGACCGCGACGGAGGAGACGTCATGGCCGGACGGGAACGCGCCTACGACCTGGTGATCCGCGGCGGCACCGTGATCGATGGATCCGGGGCGCCCGGCTTCGAGGCCGACGTGGCGGTGAAGGACGGTCGGATCGCCGCCGTGGGCCGCATCGCCGGCTCGGGCGCGGAAGAGATCGACGCCCGGGGCCGGATCGTCACCCCTGGCTTTGTCGACATCCACACCCACTATGACGGCCAGGTCACCTGGGACCACCACCTCACCCCCTCCGCCTGGCACGGGGTCACCACCGCCGTCATGGGCAATTGCGGGGTCGGCTTCGCCCCCTGCCGGCCCGAGGACCACGACCGGCTGATCCGGCTGATGGAGGGGGTGGAGGACATTCCCCA
>CAIWHQ010000357.1 GCA_903912465.1 uncultured Alphaproteobacteria bacterium
CCACGTGCACCACGTCTACCTGCAGTTCCTGCAGCTGATCCGCACCCGCGACTTCCGCGAGGGCATGGTCTCCTTCCTCGAGAAGCGCCCGGCCGACTTCACCGGCCGGTAGGGCCTAGCGGCGCCGGTTCTTGCCCAGTTCGTCCGGGCAGCCCCGGGAAAGCAGGCCGGGCACCGGTCCCTCGACCCGGAAGAGGGGATAGCGGTCGACCCGGCTGGTTGGGAGGCCTCGGACGAGTTCTCCGGCGGGGGTCACCGTCCGGAAGCAGGCCTGCAGGTCGGCCAGGGACAGCCGACGGCTCTTGTCCAGGACCAGGCCCGGGCGCTCGACGGGTGCCGGGGCGGCGTCCGGCCAGCGCTCTCGCTCGATCAGGTGAACCAGGGGCGCCTGGATCCGCCCGGTGGCCGACAGCTGGGACAGGGCGCCGTAATGGGCGACGCCAACCCACTCGGTGCCGGCCTTGACCCGGGCCGCCTCCACCTGTCCGGCGAATTCCGGCCAGCCGCGGATGGGCAGCAGAGGGTCTGTCCGTCGATTGAGGGGCGGTCCCTGCAGCCCCACCCAGGCCAGGGTTCCGGCCATGGCGACCGCACCGAAGACAAGCCCCGTGGCCAGGGTGCGAGGCCGCCATCCCCTCGGTCGGGCCGCGACCGCGGCGGCGGCGGCCAGGGCGAAGGCGGCGAAGATCGTCGCCGGCCAGTGCGCCTGCACGCGGTCGTGCAGGGCGTGAAGGGCCAGGTAGAGGCCGAAGGGCAGGGCGGCCAGCAGGGGCAGGGAAAGGTCCATCCCGCCAGCCTGTCCGCGGCGCCGGATAGCGGCCCAGATTCCGGCGCCGGCCAGAACCGCGATGAACGGATTGAGCAGGGCGAACTGTGTCGAGAGGAGCTCGCCAAGGTATTCCGGCCGGAACTGCGAGGGCTCGACCCGTCCGAACTGCTTCTCGAAGGTCAGCCAGTGGTTCGTTGCATTCCAGGCCAGGTTGGTGGCGAACACTGCGCCGGCCACGGCCACAGCTGTCCAGGGCCAGGGCGTCAGCAGGCGCCTGCGTCCCTCTGGGGAGCTGACCAGCCACAGGAAGATGCCCGGCGCCAGGAAGAGGGCCGAGTATTTGGAGATACAGGCCAGGCCCGCCATCAATCCGGCCAGCAGCCAAAGGCGCGGGCTTCCCCCCGCCCCGATCCGGCCCAGCACCGACAGGGTCGCCGCCCAGAACAGGATGGCCGGGGCGTCCGGCGTGGCTAGAATGCCCCCGGCGCCAATGGTCAGCATGGCGTTGTAGGCCAGGGCTGCAACCAGGGCGGTGCGGGCGCTGGCACCCAGGCGCCGGGCCAGGTCCGCCGTCAGTAGTGTGGTGATCGCGGCACCCAGGATGGGCAGGAGGCGCACGCCCAGGGGCGTGTCCCCGGCCAGGGTCGTTCCAAGCCGGATCCACCAGGCGATCATCGGCGGGTGGTCGTAATAGCCGAGGTGAAGGTGCTGGGACCAGAGGCGGTAATAGGCCTCGTCCTCGGTCAGGGGGATTGTCGCCGCGGCCCATAGCCGCAAGACCGTGAGCCCCAGGACCAGCAGCCAAAGGCCGCGGCTGGCATCCAGCCTCACCAGACCGCCCGCGAGGTGGTCACATAGTTCCAGGCGGCGGCGACGACGGCGCCGGCCAGGCCCGCAACCCACCAGGCGGGTCCGCGCTCGAAGACGACCGTGGCGACGGCCACGTTGGCCGCCAGGGGCACACTGCAGAGCACACAGAACTTGATGTAGCCGGCGACGAGCTTCACGCCCTTCAGTCGGCGATCCCGATAGGTGACAGCATTGTTGATCAGGTAGTTGGAGGTCATGGCGCCCAGGGCGGCCAGGGTCTGGGCCCAGGAAAAGCCCAGGGGCAGAAGGCTGCGGAGGATGAGCAGGTGCACAACCACACCACTGGCGCCGACCATGGCGAACATCAGGAAGCGGGGTGAGATGACGTCCCGGCTGAGCTTTGCGACCAGGAGCCCCAGGTACTGGACCACCACGCCGTTATCGAGCTTGGAGTCCCCGGCCTCCCGGGCCCGGAAGGTATAGGGCAGCTCGACAATCTTCAGCGGCGTCTTCTGCGAGGCCACGATGTCGAACAGGACCTTGAAGCCCGAGGTCGAAAGTCGGGGTGCGACGGCCTCCACTGCCGAACGCCGGACCATGAAGAAGCCGCTCATCGGGTCGGTCAGGTCGGCCTTGAGCACCTGGCGGCCAAGCCAGTTGGCCAGGCGGCTGCCGGCCTCGCGTCGTGCGCCAAGCGCGGACGCGTCGGCGCCGGCGTCTCCGCAGTATCGACTGCCGACGGCCAGGTCTGCGCCCCCGTCGCGCAGTGCCCGAAGCATGTCCGGCAGGAGGCGCTCATCGTGCTGGAGGTCGCCGTCCATGACCGCCACGAAAGGCGCGGCGCTGGCCATGACTCCCTCGATTACTGCGCCGGCGAGGCCCCGGCGTCCGACCCGGTGCAGGCACTGGACCCTGGAATCCACCGCGGCGACGGCCTTGACCTCGGCCGCCGTCCCGTCGGGCGAGTTGTCATCGACAAAGATGACCTGCCAGCGGATGTCGCCCAGGGCGGCCTCGACGAGGCTGATGAGCCTGCGCACATTGGCCCGCTCATTGAACGTCGGGACAACGACGGTCAGTTCAAGGCCCCCGGTGGAGGGTGAGCCGTCTGGCGCGGTCGGGTCGGAATCAGGCAATCGACACCCCATGTCTGGGCGTGGTTTACAGCCGGTGACCGGGCAAGGCCAGCCACGGGGCCTGTATCCGATGGCGCAGTAGAGGACAGAGGCAATGGAACTGAAGCGGATGGCGCTTGCCGCAGCCCTCCCGGCCCTCGTCCTGGTGGCCCCCCCGGCCTGGGCGGACAGCGTGGGCCGGCCGCGTCCGGGCTATTGGGAACTGACCAACGTCTTCAACGTGGTGATCACCCAGAAGAAGGTCGAGCGGCGCTGCCTGGTGGCTTCCGAGATCAACAAGTTCATGACCTCGCCGTCCAACCGGCATTACGCCTGCACCTATCCCTCCCGGAAAGTCGGGGAGGGCAAGATCCTCCTGAAGGGTAGCTGCACCACCAAGGAAGGTCAGGTCGCGGATGTCACGGCGAATGGCGGTTATTCGCCGGAGACCTTCCGGCTGAAGCTCTCCCTGTCGACGAAGATCGCGGGGATTCCCCTGTCTGGGACCGCCACAACCACAGCCCGGCGACTGGGGGATGTCTGCCCGGACGACGCCGCCCGGTCCGATGAGGCGAGGAAGGTCCTGAAGGGTGGGAACACGCCACCGCAGAGCTGAATTTGATCAGGTTGGCCCTGTCCGGCGACCTTCCCAGGGGATAGTCTCGAAACATGTCCGAAGTTGAATCCCGCCTTGCCGCCGCCGGCGTCACCCTTCCGGTCCCCGTCGCGCCCGTCGCAAACTATGTGCCCTTCGTCCGGAGCGGTTCCCTGGTCCACATCTCGGGCCAGGTCTCCCTCGACGCCTCGGGCGGGGTGAAGGGCGTGGTTGGCGTAGACGTCGACCTGGAGACCGCCCAGGGCGCGGCCCGGCTCTGCGGGATCAACCTGCTCGCCCAGATGAAGGCCGCCTGCGACGGTGACCTCGACCGGGTGGTCCGGGTGGTCAAGCTGGGAGGCTTCGTCCAGGCCGGGCCGGACTTCTTCGACATCCCCACGGTCGTCAACGGCGCTTCGGACCTGATGGTCCTGGCCTTCGGGGATGCCGGTCGTCACGCCCGCTCGGCGGTAGGGGTCTATCGCCTTCCGCTGAACTTTGCGGTCGAGGTCGACGCGGCGGTGGAGGTCAGATGAAGGCGCAGTTCGGAGAGGCCTGGGACCTCCTCTTCAGTCCCGCCATCGCCCATCGCGGCCTCTGGAGCCCGGAGGGCGCGCCGGAGAATTCCCTCGCCGCCTTCCACGCCGCCTGCCAGGCGGGCTACGGCGTGGAGCTTGACGTCCACCTTACGGCAGACGGCGAGGCGGTCGTCTTCCATGACGCCACCCTCGGGCGGATGACGGGGCGCGAAGGCAGGGTTCGCGACCATACCGCAGCGGACCTGGGGCAGATGTCCCTCAAGGGCACGGACGAGACCATACCGACCCTGCTGGAGGCCATGGCGGTCATCGGTCATCGGGCCATGGTGCACGTGGAGCTAAAGACCCCTTTCGGCGAGGTCGGGCCACTGGAGCAGAGGGTCCACGAGATTCTCATCGATCATGCCGGGCCCGCCTGCGTGATCGGCTTCAACCCCTATAGCCACGCCTGGTTCGCGGACCGGTTCCCGGGGGTGTTGCGCGGCCTGGACAGCTATCGCTGGAATGACGTGGCCACCCACATTTCGCCCGAGCAGCGCAAGGCCTTCGCGCGGCTGGAGCAGGTTTCCATCGCCCGGCCGCACTTCCTGGCCATGAGCCTGGATACCCTCGAACTGGCCGAGGTGGCGGCGCATCGAAGGGCGGGAATGCCCATCGTCGGCTGGACGGCGCGCACGCCTGAACAGGCTGAGGCGGCGCGGCCCCATTGCGACAACATCATCTTCGAGGGTTTCCAGGCGTGACCCTGAAGCCCGCGGTGCGCATCAGCCGCCGCATCGCCGAGATCGGCAAGGCCGACTGGGACGCCTGTGCCGTGCATGAAGACCAGCCTATCAACCCTTTCATTTGTTTCGATTTTCTCGACTGCGCTGAGGAAGCCGGCTGCGCCGTGGAATCCCAGGGTTGGGGGCCACAGCACCTGGCCGTCGAGGATGAGGCTGGGCGGGTGGCGGCCGTCATGCCCCTCTACCTCAAGAGCCATAGCCAGGGGGAATACATCTTCGATCACGCCTGGGCCGACGCTTACGAGCGGGCTGGAGGCCGGTACTATCCCAAGCTTCTGTCCGCGGCCCCCTTCACGCCGGCTACGGGACCGCGCCTTCTGGTTCGTCCGGACGTGGACCCCGACCTTGGCCGGAAAGCGCTCCTGGGCGGTGCCCTGACCGTCTGCGAGCGGTATGGCGCTTCCGGCCTGCATGTGAACTTTCCAAACCGCGACGAGTGGACCTGGCTGGGCGAGGCGGGCATGGCCCTGCGCGAGGGCCAGCAGTACCACTGGCTCAACCGCGGCTATGCGACCTTCGATGACTTCCTCGCCGACCTGTCCTCTGGCCGGCGCAAGACCATCCGGCGGGAGCGGCGCGACGCGATCCAGGGGCTGGAGATCCTCTGCCTGACGGGCGGGGACCTGACCGAGGCGCACTGGGACGCCTTCTACCGCTTCTATGTGGACACGGGATCGCGAAAGTGGGGCCGGCCCTATCTCAACCGCCTCTTCTTTTCCCTCCTGGGCGAGCGGATGGCCGACCGAGTGCTTCTGATCATGGCCCGACGAGGCGACCGGTGGATCGCTGGTGCCCTGAACCTCATCGGCGGCGACTGCCTCTTCGGGCGCAACTGGGGCTGCGTCGAAGACGTGCCCTTCCTGCATTTTGAGCTCTGCTACTATCAGGCCATCGAGTGGGCGATCGGACGGGGCCTGGCCCGGGTCGAGGCCGGTGCCCAGGGGCAGCACAAGATTGCCCGGGGCTACCTGCCGGCGCCGGTGCACTCGGCCCACTTCATCGCCGACCCCGCCCTGCGCGGGCCCGTGGAGGACTATCTGCGACGGGAGATGCAGGCCGTGGAAGAGGAGATGGAGTGGCTCTCCGAGGCCTACTCCCCCTTCCGCCAGTCGGGAGACGCCTGACCCCGCCCGTGCTATCCAGCGGCCGTCAGACAGGGGAGACCGTCATGAGCCTCGAGGGCACCTACGATCCGGGCAACATTTTCGCGAAGATCCTGCGGGGCGATGCGCCCTGCGCCCGGGTGTTCGAGGACGAGCATGCCTTCGCCTTCATGGACGTCTTCCCTCAAAGCCGGGGCCACACCCTGGTCATCCCCAAGCATTCCGACGCCCGCAACCTGCTGGAGGAAGATCCCGCCCGGCTGGCGCCCCTGATCCTGGCGGTGCAGCGCGTGGCCCGGGCCGTGCGCGCGGCCCTCTCTCCGGATGGCCTGGTCGTGACCCAGTTCAACGGCGCGCCCGCGGGGCAGACCGTCTACCACCTGCATTTCCACATCATCCCCAGGTGGGAAGCCACGCCCCTCGGCCGTCATGCGGCCGGTGGCATGGCGAACCCGGACGAGCTCGCCGAGCTCGCCCGTCTGATCGCCGCCAAGATCAGCTGACCGGCGATCGCCGGCGGATCAGTCCGCCAGTTCCGGTGCCGGTGAGCGACCCTTGCGGGGCGCCTCGATGACCGGCGCGCCGGGCTCGCGCTTCTCGCCCTCGATATCGAACCCCAGCTTGCCGTCGCGCAGGACCACCTTGACGTGTCCGCCGCGGACAAGCCGCCCGAACAGGATCTCGTCGGCCAGGGGCTTCTTGATGTGCTCCTGAATGACGCGGCCGAGGGGCCGGGCACCGTAGAGCTCGTCGAAGCCGTTCTTGGCCAACCAGTCCGCCGCCTCGTCCGTGGTCTCGATCGTCACATTCCGGTCGGCCAGCTGGCCTTCCAGCTGCATGACGAACTTGATCACGACCTGGCGGATGACCTCCGGCGTGAGTGGGCGGAACTGGACGACGGCGTCGAGGCGGTTGCGGAACTCGGGAGTGAAGAGCCGCTTCAGGGCCTCATCGACCTCGTCCTCCTGCTTGCCGCGGCCAAACCCGATGGCGTTGCGCTGGGCGTCCGAGGCACCGGCGTTGGTGGTCATGATCAGGACCACGTTGCGGAAATCGACCTTCTTGCCGTTGGCGTCCGTCAGTACGCCATGATCCATGACCTGGAGCAGGATGTTGAAGACGTCCGGGTGGGCTTTTTCGATCTCGTCCAGGAGGACCACGCAGTGCGGATGCTGGTCGACGGCGTCGGTCAGCAGTCCGCCCTGGTCGAAGCCCACGTATCCGGGAGGCGCCCCGATCAGCCGGCTGACCGTGTGGCGCTCCATGTACTCGCTCATGTCGAACCGCAGGAGCTCGATCCCGAGGGTCGAGGACAACTGGCGCGCCGTCTCGGTCTTGCCCGTGCCGGTTGGGCCCGAGAACAGGTAACAGCCGATCGGCTTGCTGGGGTCGCGCAGGCCGGCCCGGGCCATCTTCATGGCGGCCGACAGCTGCTCGATGGCATCTTCCTGGCCGTAGACCGCCCGCTTCAGGTCGGTCTCGAGCTGGAGCAGGGCCTCGGTGTCGGACTTGGACACCGACTTGGGTGGGATTCGGGCGATCTTGGCCACGACGGCCTCGACGTCCTTGAGGCCGATCACCTTCTTGCGACGGCTCTCGGGCAGCAACATCTGGCCGGCGCCAGCCTCGTCGATGATATCGATGGCCTTGTCAGGAAGCTTGCGGTCCGTGATGTAGCGCGCCGACAGCTCCACCGCCGCCTTGATGGCGTCGTTGGTGTAGCGGAGCTTGTGGAACTCCTCGTAGTAGGTCTTCAGCCCCTTGAGGATCTTGATGGTGTCCTCGATCGTTGGCTCGCTCACGTCGATCTTCTGGAACCGGCGGACAAGGGCACGGTCCTTCTCGAAGTGCTGACGGAACTCCTTGTAGGTGGTCGAGCCCATGCAGCGCAGGGAGCCCGAGGCCAGGGCCGGCTTGAGCAGGTTCGAGGCGTCCATGGCCCCGCCCGAAGTGGCGCCTGCGCCGATCACCGTGTGGATCTCGTCGATGAACAGGATGGCGTCGGGGTGGTTCTCCAACTCCTTGACCACCTGCTTCACCCGCTCCTCGAAGTCACCGCGATAACGGGTTCCCGCCAGGAGGGCACCCATGTCGAGGGAGAAGATGGTCGAGCCGGCCAGGACCTCCGGCACCTGTTTGTTGATGATCTTGCGGGCTAGGCCCTCGGCGATTGCGGTCTTGCCGACGCCGGGATCCCCCACCA
>CAIWHQ010000358.1 GCA_903912465.1 uncultured Alphaproteobacteria bacterium
CTCGTGGTGCGGGTTGCCGCCGGGATAGTCGTTCCAGAAATCGTGCATGGAGAGGTTGATCAGCAAGGTCAGCCCGGCGAGCAGAAACGCGGCTGTCCGGGCGTTCCAGTTCGCCATCAGCGCCAGCCCGCCACCGACCTGCAGGGGAATGGTCAGCAGCAGAAGCGGCAGGGCGAACGGCACGTTGTGGAGCTTCATATAGGCCAGCGTACCGGCGAACCCGGCCACCTTCATCAAGCCGGGAACCACGAAGTAGAGCCCCAGCAGGACCCGCCCGGTGATGTCCATCGGCCGGCTGAGCCTGTCGAGCAGCGGGTTGAGCGGGTTGTTCATGGAGGCTCCGGCTTGGTGATGGGCACGAGCCCCGGGACACTCACCCACTGTAGCGAGATACGGGCAGCCGTTGGAAGGCTTCCATTCGCAGCCGCGACGGCGACTCGCCGGGCTCAGCCCATGGCGCCTGCCGTCAGGCCTGCCACGGCCCCGACGGTCAGGATCAGCCGAAGCCGCGGATACCAGACGGGAAGCCCGGGCGAGCGCAGGTCCCAGACGAAGTGCAGCGCAAGGGCAGCGGCCAGGGCGGCAAGCTGGAGGCCAGAGCGGTCGGAGGGCAGGAGGGCCAGCCCCCAGGCGGCGACGCTGGGCGCCATGCTGAAGGCGACGGTCCGCGGGTCGGGCGCAGGGTCGCTGACGGCCCGGCCCCAGCGCGCACCGCCCAGGAAGGACAGGATCACCGCCGCGTAGAGACCGAGGGCCCGGTCGCTCCAGCCCGACAGTTCCGGGGCGGCCAGGGCCAGGAGCGGGAGACCCAGGAAGGGGATGAGGCCCGCCAGGCCCCAGGCCAGGACGGGGCGGGGAATGGGTCCTGTCCCGCCCGAGGGATCGCCCGAGGTCATCTTGCCGCCTCTCGACTGGTTTCCAGGCCCCGGTCTTGTCCCGGGACCGCCGAGGTTGCAAGCCCGTCCCGGATCGGGCGGGTCTTCAGGTCCAGAGCCGGTTGCGGATGCGCCGGGGCGGGAGGGGCGCCGGCTGGACAGGCCGCGCCAGGACGGCCGCTTCGCTGCCCAGGCGCGCCTGTACTTCCGCACGGTCGGCGGGCCCAAGGGCGGCGAAGTTGGCCTGGAGGTCGGCCAGGCACTGTACCCGGTAGGGCGAGACCGGCAGGCGCCAGTCCACGCCGCCGCGACGGAAGCGGGCGACCTTCAGGCCCCCGGCTGCCGCCGAGGCGTTGGCGTCCAGCTCGGCCAGGTGATCCCGGGCGGCCAGCTGCAGGAGGGGATCCAGGTCCGGGGGGGCGGTCGTCGGCAGGGGGGCTGCCCCGATCTTCCCGGGATGGGCGTTCCAGAGCCGGGCGGTCCAGGCCAGGACGGCAGGCGCCCGCTCGCGCAGGATCTCCGCTGGGGTCGGGTCGCTGGAGAAGTGCCGGAACATGGACCCGAACAGACCGAAGTCGGCGGCGACGGGCCGCTCGCCGAACAGGAAGGGCCGGGTCTTGAGCACCGGTTCCAGAAGGTCCAGGACCTCAAGATAGAGGCGCGCCACCGAGGGCGCTGTCGCCCGGGTGATCCCGTCCTGGCGCAGGTAGACGCTCTGCTGGCGGCGACGGACGACCTCGGCCTTCAGGGCGAGGGGCAGGGGCAGGTCCCGCATCAGGGTGGCAGCGATGCGCCGGCTCATCAGGCGCGCGTCATCGGCATAGGCCCAGCGGTAGTAGAGGGCCGGCCGCCACAGCCATTCGTCGAAGGCATCCTCGAGGAACAGGCTGAGGAAGGCGGCCAGGGGCGCTTCCGGCTGCAGGGCCGGGCCGGGGGCCTCGGCCTCCAGGCGTCGCAGGATGGCCGTGGTGTCCGTCAGCCATTCCCCGCCGGGGCTGCGCAGGGCGGGCATCTGCGCCACGCCCGTCGCCCGGGCGCAGGCGCGGAAGCCGGCCATGTCCATCTCGACGAACCGGAAGGGCAGGCCTCGGGCGCGGAGCCAGGCCTCGAGCTTGCCCGTGAAGTAGGAGAGCTTCAGGCCATGGAGCTCCCAGGTCCCGTCGCTCACGCCCGCCCGCCACGCCGGCGAAGGACGCGCCAAGCCAGGTAGCCCAGGCCACCAAGGAGCAGGAGGATTCCCCCTGCCACCGTCGCCAGGAACGGCATCTGCCGGGCGATGGCGTTGGCGGCCAGCTGTTTCTGGATTGTGTAGCCCGCGGGCAGGGGCACCACGCCCACCCGCTGCTCATAGGCGGCGTAGTCGGCCAGCATGGCTTTCAGCCGATCGGGTTCGGCGGCGGACAGGTCCCGGGTCTCTCCGGGGTCGCCGGCCAGGTTGTAGAGCCGCCAGCGTCCGTCCCCGAGGGGTGCCATGTCGCGGACGATCTTGTAGTCCCCCCGGAACAGGGCCGAATTGCCAGAGACCTCCAGGCCCAGGGTTTCATTCGCCCCGCGGACCGGCTGCTCGCCGCCGGCCAGAAGGGCGCGCAGGCTGTGGCCGTCCATGGCCGGCGCCTCGGGCGTTGCCCGGGCCCCGCCGAACTCCGCCAGGGTGGGGGCGACGTCTGTGACGAAGGTCAGGCCGCCGATCCGGCGCCCCGGGACGACGCCAGGCCCGGAGATGATCAGGGGTGCCCGGATGCCACCCTCCGAGGCATAGAACTTGTAGCGGCGTCCCGGTGCCGCCACCGCCTCTGCCCACTCGGGGCCGATGAAGTTCAGGCTGCCGGGTCCGCCCAGGCCTTCCAGCCTCCAGGCGTAGCCGTGTGTGCGCATCCACAAGTTCATGCTGGGCTGGTGGACCGGGTCGCTC
>CAIWHQ010000359.1 GCA_903912465.1 uncultured Alphaproteobacteria bacterium
ACCTCCGTTGTCCGGCTGGACAGCATGAGGGGCTCCAGACCCGGTGCCAGGAGGCCGGTCAGGGCACCATGCGCCAGGACCCCGGCAGGCAGGGCCCAGGCCAGGGCACGGAAGACCCGCCCACGCAGGAGGAACAGGCCGCCGGCGGCAGCGGCAAGGGCGAAGAGGCCCGCCGTCAGGATGGCGGCCGGCAGGTCCCGGGCGTCGCCATAGGTGAAGGCGAGGCCGAGGGCGACCGCCGCCAGGAGACCTCCCGCCACAAGGTGAAGGCCAGCCCCGATCCGCCGCACCCAAGGCGTTGCCGCCTCCGCCAGGCCCGCGGCGCAAAGCCAGGCCAGGGGCGCATAGAGGGGCAGAACATAGTGGGGAAGCTTGGTCGGTGTGGCCTCGAAGAGGATCCAGGCGGGAACCAGCCAGGCCAGGGCGAAACGGACCCCAGGCTCGCGTCGCCGCCGCCAGGCGACCACCGCAGCGGCCGGAAGCAGGAGGGTGGCGGGAAAGGCCAGAAGCGAAAGGGCCAGGGCGTGGAAGCCGGGAGGCGCGCCGTGGGTCTCGTGCCCGCCCGCCAGCTTGGGGGCGAGGTCACCGCTGATCGCTGCGGCCCAAAAGGCGCCGTCCGTCGCCACCGTGACCGCCCAGGCCCAGGGGCCGATGACCATGGCCAGGAGGATCAGCCCCCAGGCCCACCCGATAGGCCGCGACGTCAGGGGCCGGCGGTCGACCAGCCGCAGGGTCAGGGCGGCGAGCCCGGCGATGAGCGGGGTGATGGGGCCCTTGACCAGGATGGCCAGGGCGAGGGCCAGCCAGAACAGGGGCACGGCGAGACGACCGGCGGGCGGGCCGCCCCGGGCCTCGGCATAGAGACGCGCCATGGCCGCCAGGCAAAGGACTGTGAGTCCCGTCAGCATGGAATCGGTCTTGGCGATGAAGGCCTCGGTGGACAGCAGAAGCCCGCTTCCCAGGATCAGCCCGGACATCAGCGCCACACCCCGGCTGAAGAGGCCTGCGGCACCCCAGACGCAGGCGGCGGCGGCCAGCATGGCACCCAGCAGGGACGGCAGGCGGTAGGGCCGGATGTCCCTCAGCGCCGCGTCGCCGAAGGCCGACGCCGCCAGGGCCTGCATCCAGTGGATGCCGACCGGCTTCTTGAAGCGCGGCTGGTCCTGGAACCGGATGACCACATAGTCGTCCTGCTCGAGCATCTGGGCAGTGGCCTGGGCGAACCGGGCCTCGTCCCTGTCGAGGGGCGGCATGGCCAGGAAGCCGGGCAGGCCAGCCAGGAGGGTAAACACAGCCGCGACCGCCGGACCGCGCCAGCCGCCGGGCCGCCGGA
The DNA here is from genome assembly GCA_903912465.1 of uncultured Alphaproteobacteria bacterium. Classification (GTDB taxonomy): domain Bacteria; phylum Pseudomonadota; class Alphaproteobacteria; order Caulobacterales; family Caulobacteraceae; genus Phenylobacterium. Next base: position 1,334 of record CAIWHQ010000359.1, read on the forward strand.
AGGCGTCGATGATGTTCGCCAGCCACATGAGCGTCTGGTTAGCACGATCCGGAAGCGGCGTCGTTTCCCTTAAGGCCTGAAAGATCGTAGGATGGGACATGCCCAAGGCCCCCGCAAAGCCTGCCTCTGAAGGACGCCAGACGCGTACGCGGCCCGAGGTGTCTGTGGTGGTTCCGGTGTTCAACGAGTCCGGCGCCGCAGCAGACCTGGCCCGCGAGATCGCCGCCGCCTTCGCCGGGCGCAACCTTGAAATCCTGTTCGTGGACGACTGCAGCCGGGACGACACCCGCGCCCGCCTGCTGGCCCTCAGGGCCGAGATCCCGGCGCTGAGGGTGCTGGGCCACGGCGCCAACGCAGGCCAGAGCCGGGCCGTCCGGACAGGCGTGCTCGCGGCCCGTGGCGACATCATCGTCACCCTGGACGGAGACGGGCAGAACGATCCTGCGGACGCGCCGAAACTGGTGGAGGCCCTGAAGTCGGGTCCACCGGAACTGGCCCTGGTGGGAGGCGAGCGGGTACGCCGGCAGGACAGCGCCGCCAAGAAGGTCGCCTCACGCCTTGGCAACGGTGTACGAAAGCGCCTGCTCCGGGATACGGCCAACGACACGGGCTGCGGCTTGAAGGCCTTCCGGCGGGAGGCCTTCCTGAGGCTTCCCTACTTTGATCACATCCACCGCTATCTGCCGGCCCTGATGCTGCGCGAGGGTTATTCCACGGCCTTCCTGCCCGTTGGGCACAGGCCGCGCACGACCGGGTCGTCGAAGTACACCAACCTCGGGCGGCTCTGGGCCTCGATCTCGGACCTTTGGGGCGTGATGTGGCTGCAGTCCCGAGCCCGTCGCCCGGGTGCCGTCACCGAACTCTGAATCTGCCGCAGGACGGACGGGCCGTCAGGTAAAGGCGGTCAGAATGGCCACGACGAGGGCGACATCCAGGACACGGGCGACAAGGGCGGGCATGGCGGGGCTCCGGAGAGGATCTCGCCAACCCTGTTGCAAGGCCCGGGCCAGACCGCGCACCGCCGGAAACCTGGGCTTTTCCGAGGACCCAGGCCGCCTTGTCGGCGGCAATCCTGACCGATCGGCGGATTTCGCCGGAGCGGATCAGGTCTTGATGCGCGCCTTGCGGCCAGACTTCTTGCGGCGATCCGCGCCGCCGGACCACTCGGCGGTCTCATAGGCCGAGCGGGCTGCGTCCAGGACGGGGGCACCGCCGCGCAGGCCCCGGCGGGCGCCTTCCTGCCCGAGGAGATGGGCGCTGAGCGCTGCAGCGCCTTCGGCGAGGGGAGTCTCGGGGGGTGGCTTGACGCGATCCGACCGGCCGGCTCCGGCGTTGGGGTTCGGCGCCTCGGCGACAGGCTCGACGGACAGGTTCCGGGCGACCCGGGTCCGCCGCGACCGGCGAATGGGATCAATCGGCCCGGTCATCGTCCGGAAGCAAGCCGGTCGATCTGGGCGGCCATCTCCTCCATCCGCCGCTTGAGGTCGGCGATGGCGTCCTCGGAAGCGGGGGGCGCGGTCGGCGGAGTCTCGGCGGCAGGTGCCGCCTGAGTCTCGGGCTTGCCGTAGGCAAAGGGCGAGAACATCTGCATGGCCTGGTTGAACAGGACCATGTTCTTCTTCACCTGCTCCTCGTAGACGGCGAGCCCGGCCGCCGGTGTGGCGCCGGTCATCTGCTGGCGCAGGCGCTCCTGCTGATCGGCGAAGGAGGCCAGGGACATTTCCAGGTAGGAGGGCAGGAAGGCCTGCATGGAGTTGCCGTAGAAGCCGATCAGCTGCCGCAGAAACTGGATGGGCAGGAGACTTTCGGACCGGCCTTCCTCGTCGAAAATGATCTGGGCGAGCACGGACCGGGTGATGTCGTCGTTGGTCTTCGCGTCGTAGACGACGAAGTCGACGCCCTTGCGCACCATGTCGGCGAGATGCTCGAGGGTGACGTAGGCGCTCGAAGCCGTGTTGTAGAGTCGCCGGTTGGCGTACTTCTTGATGATGACCGGGCCATCGCCCGTCCTGGCGCCCTTCGCGTTGGCCATTCCGGTTCCTTCCTGCGCGATCCCGCGCCAGAACGTGCACTATTGCATTGCAGTATTGCCGATGCGAGCGTCTTCTGAAAGGCGACGTGAGCGGCCGCCAGTCTGACCGCCGCCGGACCCATTCAGGAGACCTCCGATGAGCGACATCGTCATCGTTTCCGCCGCGCGGACCCCCGTCGGGTCCTTCAACGGCGCCCTTTCCAGCCTGCCCGCCCAGGAACTGGGACGCACCGCCATCGCCGGGGCCCTGGCCAGGGCCGGGGTGGCCGCTTCCGACGTGGACGAGGTGATACTGGGCCAGGTTCTGCAGGCTGGGGCGGGCCAGGGGCCAGCGCGACAGGCCGCGATCGGGGCCGGCATCCCCGTGGAGGCGCCCGCCTGGAGCCTGAACCAGCTCTGCGGATCGGGGCTGCGTGCGGTGGCCCTGGCCGCTCAGCAGATTACAGACGGCGCAGCGCGGGTGGTGGTGGCCGGGGGCCAGGAGAGCATGAGCCAGGCGCCCCACGCCCAGCAGCTGCGCGGCGGCCAGAAGATGGGCGACCTCGCCCTGGTGGACACCATGATCAAGGACGGCCTGTGGGACGCCTTCCACGGCTATCACATGGGTCAGACCGCCGAGAACATCGCCGCCCGGTGGCAGATCACCCGCGACGACCAGGACCGGTTCGCCGTGACCTCGCAGAACCGGGCCGAAGCGGCGCAGACGTCCGGCAGGTTCGCCGACGAGATCGTCCCGGTGACGATCAAGGGCCGCAAGGGCGACACCCTCGTCGACCAGGACGAATTCATCCGCCACGGGGTGACACTCGACGCCATCTCCGGCCTGCGCCCGGCCTTCACCAAGGACGGGACGGTCACTGCAGCCAATGCCTCGGGCATCAATGACGGTGCCGCGGCCCTGGTGCTGATGTCGGCGGCGGACGCCCGGGCGCGGGGCCTCGCGCCGCTGGCCCGGATCGCCTCCTGGGCGCAGGCGGGCGTCGATCCGCAGATCATGGGCACGGGCCCCATCCCGGCCACCCGGAAGGCCCTCGAGCGGGCCGGTTGGAGCGCCGCCGACCTGGACCTGGTGGAGTCCAACGAGGCCTTCGCCGCCCAGGCCCTGTGCGTCGTGCGCGAGCTGGGCCTGGACCCGGAAAAGGTGAATGTGAACGGCGGGGCCATCGCCATCGGGCATCCCATCGGCGCCTCCGGCGCGCGGATCCTGACCACCTTGCTGTACGAGATGAAACGCTCAGGCGCGGGCCGTGGCCTGGCGACCCTGTGCGTCGGCGGCGGCATGGGCGTCGCCCTCTGCGTCGAACAGGTCTGAAGCTTAAAGGCGGAAAGAGGAGGCGGCGATGGCGAGGGTAGCGTTCGTGACGGGTGGTACGCGGGGCATAGGCCGCGCGATCTGTGAGCGGTTGACGGCCGACGGCATGAAGGTGGCCGCTGGCTATTCCGGCAACGAGGAGGCCGCCCAGGCCTGCGCCCGGGAACTGGGCGTGATGGTGGTGAAGGGCAATGTGGGCACCTTCGAGGACTGCGACCGGGCGGTGCGTTCGGTGGAGGCGGAGCTGGGGCCCGTGGATATCCTGGTGAACAACGCCGGCATCACCCGCGACGGGGCCTTCCACAAGATGTCGCCAACACAGTGGTCGGACGTGATCCGGGTGAACATGGACTCGGTCTTCAACATGACCCGCCAGGTCATAGAGGGGATGCGGGAGCGCGAGTGGGGCCGGATCGTCAACATCTCGTCGATCAACGGCCAGAAGGGCCAGGTGGGCCAGACCAACTATGCCGCGGCCAAGGCCGGGATGATCGGATTCACCAAGGCCCTGGCCCTTGAGAACGCGCGCAAGGGCGTGACGGTGAACTGCATCTGCCCGGGCTATATCGACACCGAGATGGTGCAGGCCGTGCCCGAGGCGGTGCTGGCCTCGATCATCTCCCAGATCCCTGTGGGGCGGCTTGGCCGGGGCGAGGAGATCGCCGACATGGTGGCCTTCCTGACAGGCGAGCATGCCGGCTTCGTCACTGGCTCCACCCTGTCGCTGAACGGCGGCCAGTACATGGCCGGCTGAGGACAAGACCGGTATGGGAGGCGGATCCAGGGGGCGGCGCCAGCACAGCGTCCAAAATCCGCCCCAGTCGCCGTGCACTAAGCGGTACTGATGGACAGATCCCGATTTCCAGACAGGCGACTCCTGTTGCTGGTCGCCCTTTCGGCGGCCTGCGCAGCGTCGGCCAATGCCCAGTCCCTGACCGTGGGGCGCAGCGTCCTGTTCGGCCCGGGTGGCGTCCAGGCCGGAGCTCCGGGCGCGCCGGTGGTGGCCCGCTACATCAGTGAGACGGGGGTGCGCTTCACCTTCGACCGCAGCCAGACCGTACCCCTGATGAAGTTCGACCGCAGCCCCGAGGTCTGGGTGCTCAGGGCCCAGCCTGCGCCGCGGGGGGACATCCTCTATCTGAACGACCTGGGGGAGCCGATCCTGAGGGCCAATCGGACTGGCGGGCTGACCGTCTTCACATTTGACCGGCCCGAAGGCCTGCCGGTCGCCCTCTCCGGCGCGGGCCAGACCCTGCGCATGACGCCCCTGGGGCCGCAGCAGTTGCTGGAGCGCCTGGCCCAGGCCAGCACCCGGGCGACCCGGGCCGCCCGGCGGCTGATCCCCTTCGAGGCCGACGCCTCGCCGGCCTCCTCGGCCCTGACAGCGGACGCCGCCATGGTCGCCGCAGAGGCTATCCTCCGCCTGACCCGGCTGCAGGACGGCCGGGAGGTCCTGATGACCGTGGAGCGGGTGCGGCTGATCGAGGGCCGCCAGGCCAGGGCCGACCTCCGGCGGGGCGTGATCGAGATCACTGTGGCACCCGGGCAGGGTATGTCAGGCCGCCCCTCCTCCGACCGCATACTGGCGGCGGCGGGGATCCGTTAGCCGCGGAAGCTGTCTTTCTCGGCGCGCAAGGCCGCAAAGGCGTCATGCGGGGGCAGCCCCGGCCGCAGGTGCGGCGCACGCAGGAAGGGGTTGGTGGCCTTCTCCTCGCCAATGGTGCTGGGCACGGTAGGCTCTCCCCGCTCGCGGGCGGCGAAGACGGCGTCAGCCCGGGCCCGCACAGCCGGATCCGGATCCACCGACAGGGCGAACCGGGCGTTCGAGGCCGTGTACTCATGCGCGCAGTAGACGCGGGTCGCGTCGGGCAGGGCCGCGAGGCGCTGCAGGCTGGACCACATCTGTGCGGGCGAGCCCTCGAACATCCGTCCGCAGCCCAGGGCGAAAAGGGTGTCGCCCACGAAGGCGACGCCCGCCTCCGGCGCGTGGAAGGCGATGTGGCCCAGGGTATGGCCGCCGGACTCCAGGACCTCGAATACCGTCCCGCCCAGGCTCACCGTCTCGCCGGGAGACAGGACGCGATCCACAGGGAACCGCCCCGAAACCTCGGCGGGGCCCAGGAGCTCGCAGCCGGTGGCGGCCTTGACCTCGGCGTTCCCGCCGGCGTGGTCGGCGTGCCAGTGGGTGTTCAGGACAAGGTCCAGCTTCCAGCCCAGCCGCCCCAGCTCGGCCAGGACGGCGGTGGCGTCCGGCGTGTCGATGCAGGCGGTCCGGCCCGAGGCCTCGTCGCGGATCAGATAGCCGTAATTGTCAGACAGGCAGGGGAACTGATGAACGGTCAGGGTCATGGAGACCTTCCTCCGCCGCGCCCTCCGGACTTTCCGGGGCTCGCGGTCGCGCCCGACTAGGCCTAAATCCGCGTCATGCGGCAAGACATCTCTGATCTGACGGCCTTTTACGCCTCGCCCCTGGGCCAGGCGGCCCGGGACATGGCGACCCGCAAGATCCGTGAGACCTGGGGCGCAACCCGGGACCTGGAGATGCTGGGCGCGGGCTACGCCGTTCCGTACCTTGATGCCCTTTCAGAGGGTGCTGGTCGGGCGGTGGCGGCCATGCCCTCCGGGCAGGGCGCGCACGCCTGGCCCACCGGGCGCAGGAGCCGCGCAGTCCTGACGGCGGAAGACGCCCTGCCCTTCCCCAACGCCCGATTCGACCGGATCCTCATGGTGCACGCCCTGGAGGAGAGCCCTGACCCGGAGGCCCTGCTGCGCGAGGCTGTGCGGGTGCTTGCCCCCGCCGGGCGCCTGATCGCCGTAGCCGCCGCCCGGAACGGGCCCTGGGCGCCGTTCGAGTCGACGCCCTTCGGGCATGGCAGGCCCTATAGCCGCCGCCAGCTGGCCCGCCGACTTGAGGATGCGGGGCTGGCGCCCACGGGCTGGACCCGAGCCCTCTATGTCCCCCCCATCCCCGGGCTGGCCGGGTGGGCGGAGGGATTCGAGCTCGTAGGCGCCCGGCTCTGGCGACCGGCTTCAGGCCTTATCCTCATGGAGGCGGTCAAGCAGACCCTGGCCCTGCAGTCCCGGCCGGTCGCCGCCATGGTCCGCCGCCGGGTCCGGGTGGGGGCGGGAGCCGGGGCGCGACCCCAGCCCGCGGGGCGGGGCAGCGCGTCCCCGGAGCTTGGGGGTTGAACCTCAGGCTGCGCTTCGCCACCCTGAGGGCAAGCTGACAGGAGACGGCATGCACCGACGACTCGCCCTGGTGACCGGCGCCTCCGCCGGGATCGGCGCCGCCCTCGCCCGAAGCCTGGCCGCCCGCGGCTATGACCTCGCCCTCACGGCGCGACGCCAGGACCGCCTGGATGCCCTGGCCGATGAACTGCGCCTGAGGTTCGGTGCCGGATCCCTGGTCATTCCCGAGGACCTGGCGGATCCGGCCGCCCCGGCGCGCCTCCTGGCCGCCGTGGAGGCGGCAGGCCGCGACATCGACGTCCTGGTCAACAATGCCGGCTACGGCCTGCCCGGCGTCTTCGTGGAGACCGGGTGGCAGGAACAGGCCGACTTCCTGCAGGTGATGCTGCACGCCCCCACCGAACTCACCCATCGGCTGCTGCCCGGCATGACCGAGCGGCGCTTTGGGCGGATCCTGAACGTGGCCTCCCTGGCGGGCCTCCTGCCCGGTGCCCGCGGCCACACCCTCTATGCGGCGACCAAGGCCTACCTGATCCGTTTCTCGCAGAGCCTTCACCTGGAGACCACCGGCTCAGGGGTCCAGGTCAGCGCCCTGTGCCCGGGGTTCACCTGGTCGGAATTCCACGACGTGAACGGCACTCGCGAGACGACCCGGAAATCGACGCCGGACTGGCTGTGGATGGGTGCCGACGAAGTGGCGGAGGCCGGTCTGGAGGCCCTGGAGGCCAACCGTCCGGTCTGTGTGCCCGGCGCGCCGAACAAGACCATCGCCGCCCTCGCCAGGCTCATGCCGGAAGACTGGGCCCTGGCCCTGATGGAGTCCCAGGGGAGCCGGTTCCGGAAAACCTGACCGCCTCAGGACTGGTAGGGCTTGGACGCCGCGTCGAGGATCAGGCCGTGGGTGGAGTCCGCGATACCCGAGAGGATGAACTGGACCGCCATGGCGCACAGGATCAGCCCCAGGACCCGGACCACGATGGCCAGGCCGATCCGTCCCAGCAGGCGCGAAATGATCGGGGTCGCCCAGAAGGACAACATGGTCGAAAGGGCGACCAGGGCGATCACACCGACCCCGGTAAACACGCCGACCATGCCGTAGTCCCGGGCCTCACTGGCGTAGATGATCACCGTGGAGATGGCGCCGGGCCCGATCAGCAGGGGCATGGCGAAGGGCACGATCATGGCCTCGAACCGCTTGCGGGCCTGGGCGGTCTGGCCACCCTCGACAGGCTCCTCGCCCCCGGGCGCCATTGCGGCGGTGAAGTCGTTCCGCGTCATGTCGAGGCCGAGGAGCAGGAGCAGGATGCCGCCGGCGATCCGGAAGGCGGGCAGGGAAATCCCGAAGAAGGCCAGCAGGCTCAGGCCCGTGAAATAGAAGAAGATCAGGAAGCCCATGACAAAGAGGGACACGAAGACCGAGATCAGCCGAGCTGTGCTGTTCTTGAGCCCTCGGGTCGCCGCGGCGAACAGGGGCACATTGCCCACCGGATCGATCAGGGCGAACAGGGCGATGAAGAAGTTGACGGCGAAATTGTCGGGGATCATGGGAAGCTCATACTCCAATTCGCCGACCCCGCCGACCCCGGAGACCGCAGGATGACGACGTTCGCCGCAGACCCCAGACTGATCGTTCCCCTGGACAAGCCGGGGTTGTCGGAGGCGCGCGCCCTGGTGGAGACCCTGGGCGACCGGGTCGGTTTCTACAAGGTCGGGCTGGAACTCTTCGCCCGGGGGGGGATGGACCTGGCGCGGGACCTGAAGGCCCAGGGCAAGCAGGTTTTCCTCGACTGGAAACTACACGACATCGGTGCCACGGTCGAACGCGCGGCGGCGGCCCTCGCCGACTCTGGCTGCGACCTGCTGACCGTGCACGCCGAGCCCCAGGTGATGGCGGCGGCGGTCCGCGGGGTGGGACGATCGGGCCTGAAGGTCCTGGCCGTCACAGTCCTGACCAGCCTGTCGGACGAGGACCTCAGGGCGATCGGCTACGGCTCCGGCGCCCGCAGCCTCGTCCAGCGCCGGATCCACCAGGCCATGGCCGCCGGCTGCGCTGGCGTCGTGGCCAGTCCCCAGGAGGCGGAACTCGCGCGCAGCATCGGCGGCAGGGACTTCCTGGTGGTGACACCAGGCGTGCGGCCGGAGTGGTCGGCGAAGAACGACCAGGTCCGCGCCGCGACCCCGGCAGAGGCCCTGCGGGCCGGGGCCTCGCACCTTGTGTGCGGCCGGCCGATCTCGGCGGCAAACGACCCGGCCGAGGCGGCCCTCAAGGTGATCGCCGAGATGGCGTCGGTTCCCGCCTAGTTCGGCGGCGGAGAAGGAGCGGTACCTCCCAGCCTAAGCAGGGCCTAGAAGTCGACGGCGATGCCCTTGCGCTCCCAGTCGCCGAAACGGGTCGGCTCGAGGCCGGCGGGGCCGCCCTGTTCGGCAAGCCGCTCGGCGGCCTCGGCCTCCGCAAGACGGCGAGCGGCGGCTTCCTCGAGGGCGCGGCGGGCGGCGGGGCTCAGGGCCTTGCCGGGGGCGGCAGTGGGCGGGGCGTCGTCTTCCATGGAACCCATCTAGTCGTCCACCATGCGAAACGCCAGTTGCCTTGGCCGCCAGAACCGGGCAGGCGGCTCTGCGTGACCGAACCCCGCATTCCCATCGGACTTCCCGCCCGCCGCGCCGCGCTCGACCTGCTGGCCGCCGCCTTCTCCCGCCGCGCCGGACTGGAGGACGAGTCCGCCGCGCCCGGCCTGGCGGAACTGGAGCCCCGCGACCGGGCCTTCGCCCGGCTTCTGGTACTGACGGCCCTGAGGCGACTGGGCCCGCTGGACCGCGCCCTTGACGCGCGCATCCCGCGCGCCCCGCCGGAAATCGTTCGCAACATTCTGAGACTGGGGGCGGTCCAGGCCCTGGTCCTGGGTGCCCCACCCCATGCAGCCGTCAGCGCCAGCGTCGACCTGGCCGAGTCTCTCCCCGACGCCCGCCGTTCCAAGGGCCTGGTCAACGCCGTCCTGAGGGGCCTGATCCGCGAGCCGCCGGACCTGTCCGACCCTGAGGCCCTGGCGCCGGACTGGCTGCTGGCCCGCTGGAGCGCAGCCTGGGGCCGGCCGACCGCCCTGTCCGTGGCCTCGGTCATTGCCGGGGAGCCAGACACCGACCTGACCCTGAGGGAGGACCCCGGCGCCCTGGCCGAGGCCCTGAATCTGACCCGGGTCGCCGCCGACACCTGGCGTACCGCCCGGCGGGGCGAGGTCTCGGCCTGGGACGGCTTTGCCGAGGGTCGCTGGTGGGTCCAGGACGCCAGCGCCGCCGTCCCTGCCCGCCTGCTGAACCCAAGGCCAGGCCTGACCGCCCTGGACCTGTGCGCCGCACCCGGCGGCAAGACCCTGCAACTGGCGGCCGCCGGGGCGGAGGTCACCGCCCTTGACCGCTCACCGGCCCGCCTGCGCCGGGTTCAGGAGAACCTGGAGCGGACCGGCCTGACCGCCGAGGTCATCGCGGCCGACGCCGGGACCTGGGACGACGGACGGACCTTCGACGCCGTCCTGCTCGACGCGCCGTGCAGTGCCACCGGGACCTTCCGCCGCAATCCGGACGTGCTCTGGGCAGTGAAGCCCGGCGACATCGCCTCCCTGGCCGCAGACCAGGCCCGGCTTCTGGACGCCGCCGCCCGGCGAGTACGGCCGGGTGGGCGCCTGGTCTACTGCGTCTGCTCCCTGGAGACCGAAGAGGGCGAGGCCCAGGTCACCGGCTTCCTGAAGCGGTGCGCCGACTTCGCCCTCGACCCCATCGCCCCGGGAGAGGGCGGGGCACCGCCGGAAAGCCGCCGGGAGGACGGGACCCTTCGGATCCTGCCGACTCACCGCCCGGGCGGGACAGACGGCTTCTTCATCGCCCGTTTCGCCCGTCGGCCGAACCGCCGCGCCCGCCGGGACTTGGCGCAGGGCGCAGGGGCCGTTAAATCCGCATCATGAGCCTGCGTCCGATCATCGCCCCCTCGATCCTCGCCGCCGACTTCGCCCGGCTGGGCGAGGAGGTGCGCGCCGTCCAGGCCGCCGGTGCCGACTGGTTGCACATCGACGTCATGGACGGCCACTTCGTGCCGAACATCACCCTGGGGCCCGACATTGTCCGGGCCCTGAAGCCGCACGCCACCGTGCCCATGGACGTGCACCTGATGATCGCCCCCGTGGACCCTTTTCTGGAGGCCTTCGTCGAGGCCGGGGCCGACATCATCAGCGTCCACCCGGAGAGCGGGCCGCACCTGAACCGCACCCTCAAGCGCATCCGCCAGCTGGGTGCCCGGGCCGGGGTGGTCTTCAACCCCTCGACCTCGCCCTCGGTGATCGAATGGATGATGGACGAGGTCGACCTGATCCTCGTCATGTCCATCAATCCGGGCTTCGGCGGGCAGAGCTTCATGCATTCCCAGCTGGCCAAGATCGAGACCCTGAGGCGGATGATCGACGCCAGCGGCCGGGACATCGTTCTGGAAGTCGACGGCGGCGTCACCGCCGAGACCGCACGCCTTTGCGTGGACGCCGGGGCTACGGCCCTGGTGGCGGGCACGGCGGTCTTCCGGGGCGGTCCCGACGCCTACGCTGCCAATATCGCTGCCCTGCGCGGTTAAGGCCACGGGACGGGCTTCAGGCGGTTTCAGGGAATCGCCGGCTGGGCTAGAACCCTTTCGTCCTGCGTGACTGGCGAAACAGGTGGACCACCACCGGGGAGCGCAGGGACGTCAAAGTGCCGCTCGCCTGGGCCGACCTTCCGAACCGCCACGGAGAGCCCCATGCCTGCCGCACCCGACTTCCCGCCCGCCCCTGACCGCGCCCGCGTCCGCCGCGCCCTGATCTCGGTGTCGGACAAGACCGGCCTGGTCGAGGCGGCCCAGGTCCTGTCCCGGCTGGGGGTCGAGCTGGTCTCCACCGGCGGCACCCGGGCGGCCATCGCTGCGGCAGGCCTGGCGGTGAAGGACGTCTCGGACCTGACCGGCTTCCCGGAAATGATGGACGGTCGGGTCAAGACCCTGCACCCGTCTGTGCACGGCGGCCTGCTGGGCGTGCGGGACGCCCCGGCCCACGCTGCCGCCATGGCCGAGCATGGCATTGGCGGAATCGACCTCGTCTACGTCAACCTCTACCCCTTCGAGAAGACCGTGGCCGGCGGGGCAGACGCCGCCGACGCCATCGAGAACATCGACATCGGCGGACCGGCCATGATCCGCTCGGCGGCCAAGAACCACGCCTATGTGGCGGTCTGCACCGAGCTGGAGGACCTGCAGGCGGTGCTGGCGGAGCTGGAGGCGGAGGGGACCACGGGCCTGTCCCTGCGCCGGACCCTGGCGGGCCGGGCCTATGCCCGCACGGCGGCCTACGATGCGGCCATCTCGACCTGGTTCGCCCGGGAACTGGGCGAGGCCGCCCCGAAGCGCCGCGCCTTCTCGGGCCGGCTGGCCCAGACCCTGAGGTATGGCGAGAACCCCCACCAGCCGGCGGCCTTCTATGTCGAGGAGTCCCCTCGCACGGGCGTGGCGACAGCCCGGCAGATGCAGGGCAAGGCCCTGAGCTACAACAACATCGCCGACACGGACGCGGCCATCGAACTGGTGGCGGAATTTGATCCGGCGAAATCCGCGGCGGTGGCCATCATCAAGCACGCCAACCCCTGCGGCGTGGCCCTGGGGGCAGACGTCAAGACGGCCTATGCCCGGGCCCTGCAGTGCGACCCGGTCTCGGCCTTCGGCGGCATCGTGGCGGTGAACCGCCGGCTGGATGCGGCCTCGGCGAAGGAGATCCTCAAGATCTTCACCGAGGTGGTCGTGGCGCCTGAGGCCGACGACGAGGCCATCGCCCTGTTCGCGAAGAAGAAGGACCTGCGCCTGCTCCTGACCGGCGGCATGCCCGATCCCCTGGCACCAGGCGACGTCTTCAAGCAGGTCGCAGGGGGCTTCCTGGTCCAGGGCCGCGACACCGCCCGGTTGACGGCGGCGGACCTGAAGATCGTCACGCGCCGCCAGCCGACCCCACAGGAGGTCGAGGACATGCTGTTCGCCTTCACCGTGGCCAAGCACGTCAAGTCCAACGCCATCGTCTTCGCCCGGGACGGCCAGACGGCGGGCATTGGCGCGGGCCAGATGAACCGGCGCGATTCCGCCCGGATCGCCGCGATCCGCGCCGGCGAGGCCGCCGAGCAGGCGGGCCTTCCGGAGAGCCTGGCCCGGGGCTCGGCCTGCGCCTCTGAAGCCTTCTTCCCCTTCGCCGACGGCCTGGTCCAGGCGGCAGAGGCGGGCGCCACGGCGGTGATCCAGCCAGGCGGGTCGATCCGCGACGCGGAGGTGATCGCTGCGGCAGACGCCGCCGGCGTGACCATGGCCTTCACCGGCGTTCGCGTGTTCAGACACTAGTTCTTTTCCCATCCAAGGAGACCGTCATGCATCTGCTCCGTCCCTTCGCCCTGGCGGGCCTTGTCCTGGCCTCGCTGGCGGCCGCTCCGGACCCCTCGGTTGCGGCGACGCCGAAGGCGGGCGCCAAGATCGCCCCAGCGACCACCGCCTGGACCACCGCCACCCAACGCCGGCCCGCAGCCTTCGCCGGGACGGCCCGGGTGACCGAGGGCGTCCTGGTGATCGCCGCAGACTCCATCGCCCAGGCATCGGAGCGGGCGTCCGCAGTCCTCTCCCCCAATGCGGCTACCGACATCCGCAAGGCGGCGGAGGCCGAGGACTTCGACTTCGCCAGCGGCGAGATTCTAACCCTCAGGGCCTTCGGGGGCCTCGACCAGGTCATCCTCCTCGGCCTGGGCAAGGGGTCTTCCCCGGCCCGTCTTCAGGCGGCGGGCGAAGCCCTGGGCCGCGCCCTTGCCAAGGTCCCGGGGCCAGTCACTGTGGCGACGGGAACGCTGGAGGCCAGCGGGCTGGCTGAACTCGCCACCGGCTTTGGCATCGGAGAGTACAGGTCGGACCTCCTGGCCTCGGAGCGGTCGAAGGCGGCCCCGGCCGGTGTCGTCTTCATGGGCACCGGCGCGGCCGGCGCCGAGCCGATGTACCGCAACCGGGGCCTCGCCCTGGTCGAGGCGGTCCAGTGGACCCGGGACGTCTCCAATCTGCCGGCCAACCTCCTCTATCCCCAGGCCTTCGTGGACAGCGCCCGGGCGGCCTTCGCCGGGATCCCGGGCGTCAGCATCGAGGTCCTCGACGAGGTCGCCATCCGGCGGCTCGGCATGGGCGCCCTCTCCGGAGTGGGCATGGGATCGGCCCGCCCCCCGCGCCTCCTGGTCGTTCGCTACCGGGGCGCCGGGGTCGCCGAGGGCAAGCCCCTGGTCCTGGCGGGCAAGGGCATCACCTTCGACAGCGGCGGCCTGTCCATCAAGGGTTCGGCCGGCATGGGCGAGATGAAGATGGACATGTCCGGCGCGGCCTCGGTGACCGGAGCGGTGCTATCCCTGGCGAAGTCCGGGGCGCCGGTGAACGTGGCGGCCGTCGCCGCCCTGGCCGAGAACATGCCGGACGGCGGCGCCATCCGGCCTGGCGACGTGCTGACGGCGATGAACGGGAAGACCATCGAGATCATCTCCACTGACGCCGAAGGCCGACTGGTCCTCGCCGACGCCCTGGTCTGGGCCGAACGCAACCTCAAGCCTGCGGCGGTCGTGGACCTCGCCACCCTGACCGGCGCAATCCGCACGGCCCTCGGGGACGACTATGCCGGCCTGTTCGCCCGGGGCGACGCCCTGGCCGACCGGCTGATGACGGCCGGCGAGCAGACCGGCGAACAGCTCTGGAGGATGCCGCTTCATCCCAGCTACGCCAAGGACACGGCCTCCACCATCGCCGACATCAAGAACAGCGGTGAAGGCGGTGCCGGGGCCGGGACGGGCGCCTGGTTCATCGGCGAGTTCATCAGCCGCGACATTCCCTGGGCCCATATCGACATCGCTGGCGTGGCCTATGGCACGGCGAACGCGGTCAAGCCTGCGGGATCCGCGGGATTCGGGGTGCGGCTGCTGGACCGTCTGGCCCGGGACTGGGCTCGGTAGGCAGACGGATCAGAGGGTGTCGACCATTACGAGTTCGGCGTCCTCCAGGGCGGTGATGCGCAGGGCAGGCTCGTCGACGATTGCCGCCCCGTCCCGGGTCCCGACGGTCACGCCATTGACCTCGACCGAGCCCCGGGCCGGCACGAGGTAGGCGCGCCGGCCCGGCGCCAGGGCGTAGTCCAGAGTCTCGCCGGCCGGCAGGGTCGCGCCCAGCACCCGGCCAGGGGTGCGGATGGGCAGGGCCTCGTCATCTCCCGGAAGGCCGGAGGCCAGGGTCACGAAGCGCCCGGCGCGGTCATCCCTCGGGAAGGGCCGGGCACCCCAGGACGGCGCGTCTCCGGCCTGGGCCGGCAGGATCCAGATCTGGAAGAGGCGGGTGACGCCCGGCTCGAGGTTGTACTCGGCGTGCCGGATGCCCGAGCCGGCGCTCATCACCTGGACGTCGCCGGCGGCGGTACGGCCCTGGTTGCCCAGGCTGTCCTGGTGGCTGATCGCACCCTCGAGGACATAGGTGATGATCTCCATGTCCTGGTGACCATGGGCGGGAAACCCCGTGTTCGGCTGGATGGCGTCGTCGTTCCAGACCCGCAGGGCGCCCCAGTTCATGCGCGCCGGGTCCTGGTAGCCCGAGAAGGAGAAGTGATGCCGGGCCCGCAGCCAGCCATGGTCGGCGCCGCCGAGGGTATCGAAGGGACGAAGGTCGATCATGGGTAGGCTCCTCCGGCGGGGGCTCTGTCAGCCGCAAGATAGGGACTGGGAGGGTCAATTGGAAACGGCAGGGCGGAAGATTTCCCGGCAGAACCGGTGGACGCCCGAACTGGCGACGGGCCAGAATGGATTACGAGTCGCCGGGAGATCCGAATGACCGCCAGGTCCCGCCTGCACCCGGCCTACCTGGCCGCCGCCCTCATCTTCGTCGTCCTGCTGGTCAGCGCTGGCCTGCGGTCGACCCCAGGCGTCCTGATGCTGCCCCTCGAGCAGGCTTTTGGCTGGAGTCGGTCCACCGTCTCTTTCGCCGCCGGGGTGGGCATCCTGTTCTATGGCCTGACAGGCCCCTTCGCCGCCGCCCTGATGCAGGGCCTGGGAGTGCGCCGGGTGGTGATCGGCGCCCTGGCCCTGATGGCTGCGGCGACCCTGTCCTCGACCCTGATGCGCGAGCCCTGGCAGTACATGGCCACCTGGGGCGTGGCGGCAGGGATCGGCTCAGGCGCCCTGGCGATGACCCTGGCCGCCACGGTGGTGAACCGCTGGTTCGTCGCCCGGCGCAGCCTGATGATGGGCCTGCTGACCGCAGCCACCGCGACGGGCAACCTGGTCTTCCTGCCGGTGCTGGCCCTGCTTGCCGAGGACGGCGGGTGGCGTCGTGCGGCGGCGGCCACGGGACTGGCGGCCCTGGCGCTGATTCCTCTGGTCTGGAAGTTCCTGCCCGAGCGGCCCTCGGACCGGGGCCTGGCCCCCGTGGGCGCGCCGGGGGATCACGTGGAACCCCCGGCGCCAGCAGGGGGCACCCTGACGCTCGCCTTCGGCGCGCTGGCGAGGGCTGCGCGGACCCGGACCTTCTGGCTTCTCTTCACAGGCTTCTTCATCTGTGGACTGACGACTAACGGCCTGGTCGGCACCCACCTGATCGCAATGTGCGCGGACCAGGGCATGGCCCAGGTCCAGGCCGCGGGCCTTCTCGCCGTCATGGGCGTCTTCGACCTTGCCGGAACGACGGCCTCGGGCTGGTTGACGGATCGCTACGACCCGCGCCGGCTCCTGGCCATCTACTACACCTTCCGAGGCCTGGCCCTGGTCGCCCTGCCCTTCTCGGACTTCTCGCTGCTGGCGCTCGGGCTGTTCGCGGTGTTCTTCGGCCTCGACTGGATCGCCACGGTGCCGCCCACCGCCCGGCTGGCCACCGAAGCCTTCGGCCTGCGCGAAGGGCCCATCGTGTTCGGCTGGATCGCCGCCGGGCACCAGGCCGGAGCCGCCACCGCCGCCATCACCGCCGGGGTGATGCGCGCCTCCCAGGGTCGTTACCTTGAGGCCTTCGTCCTGGCGGGTCTGACCGCCCTGATCGCCGCCGTCGCCTCGCTCATGATCCGCCGCGGGGTCGTCAGTGCCGCCGCCTGAGTGCGGCTAGAACGGCCGGGGCTTTACGCCGTTGGCGGCGAAGTGGGCCAGCATCCGGGTCCAGGCGTCCCGGGCTGCGGCCGGGTCGTAGCTGGTGCGGTAGTCCGCGTGGAAACCGTGCTGGCTGTCCGGGTAAACAATGATCTGGCTGCCGGTCTTGCGGGCGGCGACCAGGGCGCTGCGCATGGCCTCGACATCGGCAAGGGGGATGCCCTGGTCCTTGCCGGCATAGAATCCGATGACCGGGGCCCGAAGCTGGGCCACGCCGGGGAGCGGCCAGGGGCGGCTGGTTTCGCCAAGGAATTCCCCGGGCTTGGGCGCGGTCAGCCGGCCATACCAGGCCGCGCCGGCGCGGAACTCCGGCATACGCTGGCAGATAAGCCAGGTGGTGGCGCCGCCCCAGCAAAAGCCGGTGACCGCCATGCGGGACTTGTCCACGAAGGACTGGGACTTGAGGAACCGGACGGTCCCCGACAGGTCGTTGAAGATCTGCTTGTCCGAGGCCGCAGCCACGATGCGGCGGATCTGGTTGAAGTCGTTGGTCTTCGAAGGATCACCCGACCGGACGAAGAGGTCCGGGGCGATGGCCACGTAGCCCAGCCTTGCCAGGCGGCGGCAGACGTCGCGGATGTATTCGTGGACCCCGAAGACCTCGGAAATCACCAGGACGACGGGAAACCGGCCAGGGGCGTCGGGGCGGGCCAGATAGGCCGGCATCATTCGGTCGCCGACATCCACCTCGACCTCGCCCGCGACGAGGCCCGTCGCGGGAGTGACGACAGTCTGGGCCTCTGCGGAGAAAGCAAAGAGGGCGTAACCGCCAAAGGCAGCCAGGGCCAGTCGCCGCCGCGAGACGGCCAGGTCCCCAGGTTCGGTGCCCTCCGGACGCGTCAGGGTCTTCATGGTTCGGGTCTCCCTCGCCAGTCGTCGCCAGCCTCATCCCATTTGGCGACAGGTGCGGCCAGTGTCAAAGCCTGCGACGCCCGAAGGTCGGTTCCAGGGGCTTTCGGCGCGGGCCGGCAAGGCGCATATCAACGTCCATGGACGGAAGACGGATGAAGCCCGGCACCCTGCGCCGGCTGACGGAGGGAGAGACGGCGCTGGCGACGGCCGTGTTCGGCTCCGCCCTGGCCTTGGAGCGCGTCCGGATCTTCGCCCTGCCGGTCTGGCGCCGACCGTTCGCCGCCGGCCCGGCCCTTGTCTTCTGGCCGGCCTTCGGGGCCCTGCAGGACTTCAGCCTTGCCCGTCTGTCCCTGCAGGGCGTCCTGATCCATGAACTGACCCACGTCTGGCAGGCCCAGACGGGCGTCAACCTGGCCCTGGCAAAGCTGAAGGCCGGTGACAGACCCGAGGCCTACCACTACGAACCCTGCCATGGACTGAGGTTTTCGGACCTCAACATCGAGCAGCAGGCCATGGCCGTGCAGCACGCCTTCCTGGCCTCCCGGGGGGCCTCGACGCCCTTCACCCCCGAGATTCATGCCGCCCTCCTGGAGGGAACGCCCCTCGAGGCTGCGCCAAAGCCCTTTGTGGTTTAGGGACTTTGCACTTGCAGAGCCGCGCATTCGCACCATATCGGTCCGCGACGGCGTGGTTCCGAAAAAGCCCGCCGGCGACCCCGGACTGTTCAAGGGGACCGCAGGAACGGGGGGTGCTTGGCCACGAGGCTCCTCAGGCGCGGTCCGCCAAATAGGAGCGTTTGAGACCCATCATGAGCAAGATCATCGGCATCGACCTCGGAACGACCAATTCCTGCGTCGCGATCATGGACGGCAAGACGCCCAAGGTGATCGAGAACGCCGAGGGCGTTCGGACCACCCCCTCGGTTGTCGCCTTCCTCGAGGACGGCGAGCGCCTCGTTGGCCAGCCTGCCAAGCGCCAGGCCGTGACCAACCCCTCCAACACCCTCTTCGCCATCAAGCGTCTGATCGGACGGAACTACAACGATCCGCTGGTGGAGAAGGACAAGGGCATGGTGCCCTATGACATCGTCAAGGGCCCGACCGGCGACGCCTGGGTCAAGGCCCAGGGCAAGGACTATTCCCCGCAGCAGGTCTCGGCCTTCATCCTCCAGAAGATGAAGGAAGCCGCCGAACAGCACCTCGGTGAGAAGGTCGACAAGGCGGTCATCACCGTTGCGGCCTTCTTCAACGACGCCCAGCGCCAGGCCACCCAGGACGCCGGCAAGATCGCCGGGCTTGAGGTCCTGCGGATCATCAATGAGCCCACCGCCGCGGCCCTCGCCTATGGCCTGGACAAGAACGACGGCAAGAAGATCGTCGTCTACGACCTCGGCGGCGGAACCTTCGACGTGTCCGTGCTGGAAATCGGCGACGGTGTCTTCGAGGTGAAGGCCACCAACGGCGACACCTTCCTGGGCGGCGAGGACTTCGATCTGCGCGTGGTCGAGTTCCTGGCCGAGGACTTCCGGAAGGAAACCGGCGTTGACCTGCGGAAGGACAAGCTGGCCCTGCAGCGGCTGAAGGAAGAGGGCGAGAAGGCCAAGAAGGAACTGTCCTTCACCACCCAGTACGAAGTGAACCTGCCCTTCATCTCGATGAACGCCTCGGGGCCCCTGCACCTGAACATCAAGCTCTCGCGCGCCAAGCTCGAGTCGCTGGTGGAGGACCTGGTCGCCAAGACCATCGGGCCCTGCGAGCAGGCCCTGAAGGATGCCGGCCTGAAGAAGGCGGATATCGACGAGGTGATCCTGGTCGGCGGCATGACCCGCATGCCCAAGGTCGTCGAGACGGTGAAGGCCTTCTTCGGCCGCGAGCCCCATACCGGCGTGAACCCCGACGAGGTGGTGGCCCTGGGCGCAGCCATTCAGGCCGGCGTACTTCAGGGGGACGTCAAGGACGTCCTGCTGCTGGACGTGACCCCCCTGACCCTCGGCATCGAGACCCTGGGCGGCGTCTTCACACCCCTGATCGAGCGCAACACGACCATCCCGACCAAGCGCTCGCAGACCTTCTCCACGGCCGATGACAACCAGTCGGCTGTGACCATCCGGGTCTTCCAGGGCGAGCGTCCCATGGCCGCAGACAACAAGATGCTGGGCCAGTTCGATCTGGTCGGCATCCCACCGGCACCCCGGGGCGTGCCCCAGGTCGAGGTCACCTTCGACATCGACGCCAACGGCATCGTCAACGTCTCGGCCCGGGACAAGGCGACCAGCAAGGAACAGTCGATCCGGATCCAGGCCAATGGCGGCCTGTCGGATTCGGACATCGACGCCATGGTGCGTGAAGCCGAGGCCAACAAGGCCGAGGACGAAAAGCGCAAGGCCGTCGTCGAGGCCCGGAACCACGGCGAGGCCCTGATCCACTCCACGGAAAAGGCTTTGGCCGAGCATGGCGACAAGGTGGGCGAGGCCGAGAAGTCGGCCATCACCTCGGCCATCGAGGACCTGAAGTCGGTGCTGGAAGGCGAAGACGCCGAGGCCATCTCGGCCAAGACCCAGGTCCTGGCCCAGGCCTCGATGAAGCTTGGCGAGGCCATGTATGCCGCCCAGCAGGGTGGCGAGGGCGACAGCGAGAGCTCCAGCCCTGACGACGTCGTCGACGCCGAATTCGAGGAAGTCAACGAAGACGGCAAGAAGGCCTGAACCTGTCCGGGACCCGACCCCGCCTCGACCTGAGGCGGGGTCGGCGTCCTTTCGGAAAGATGCATCGGAAGGCCTGACGCCTCATGCGCGACTATTACGAAATCCTTGGCGTTCCCCGCGGCAGCGACGAGGCCGCCCTCAAGTCTGCCTTCCGCAAGCTGGCCATGGAGCACCACCCCGACCGGAATGGTGGCTCTGAGGAGGCATCGACGCGGTTCAAGGAGATCAACGAGGCCTATTCGGTCCTGTCGGATCCCAAGAAGCGGGCCGCCTATGACCAGTTCGGCCACGCGGGGGTGAACGGCGGTCAGGGCGGCGGCGCGGGCTTCACCGACATCAACGACATCTTCTCGGAAGTCTTCGGGTCGGCCTTCGGCGACATGTTCGGCGGCGGTCAGAGGCGGAGCGGCCCGGCCCGGGGCCAGGACCTCCGCTACGACCTCGAGATCACATTGGAGCAGGCCTACGCCGGGTCCGAGGTCGAGATCACCGCCGCCACCGCCATGAGCTGCGAGGCCTGCGAGGGCAGCGGGGCCAAGCCGGGGACCAGCCCCGTCACCTGCCAGACCTGTGGCGGTGCCGGCCGGGTCCGGGCCGCCCAGGGCTTCTTCGCCATCGAGCGCACCTGCCCCCGATGCGGCGGCGAGGGGCGGACCATCAGTGATCCCTGCACCACCTGCCGCGGCCACGGCCAGATCCGGCGCAACCGGACCCTCCAGGTCCGCATCCCCGCCGGCGTGGACGACGGGGCCCGAATCCGCCTGGCGGGCGAGGGCGACTCCGGAGCCCGGGGCGGCCCCCGAGGCGACCTTTACATCTTCGTCTCGGTACGGCCTCACGACCTGTTCGAGCGCGAAGGCCTCGACCTGCACTGCACCGTGCCCGTCCCCATGACCACAGCGGTTCTTGGCGGCGAGATCGACGCCCCCTGCCTTTCAGGCGGAGCGGGTGCAGGCGACGAGGACGACAACCGCCTGACCGTCAAGGTGCCGGAGGGTGCCCAGACCGGCCGGACCGTGCGGATCCGTGGCCGGGGCATGCCCTCCCTGCGCAGCCGAGAGCGCGGCGACCTGGTGGTGGAACTCTTCGTGGAGACGCCGACCCGGCTCGACGCCCGGCAGAAGGCGCTGATGCAGGAGTTCGCCGAGATCTCCAGCGAGCAGCAGCATCCCGAATCCAGCGGATTCCTGAACCGGGCCCGGAAATTCTGGGAAGACGTCACCGGGGGCTGAGGCCTGCCTTTCCCATTCGCCCGGGCGGCCCTAGACTTGCCATCCGCGCCGGGCTGAACCCGGGTGAGGGAGGATGCCATGACCCACGCCGCAGTCCGGATCGCCGCCGCCGCCTGCCTGACCGCAGCCCTGCTCTCAGGTCCCGTCGCCGCAATGGCGGCGCCGGCAGCGCGCCCAGCACCGGCCGGAGACGCCGGCAGCCGGGTCCCGGGCTATCCCGACGTGGTCGCCGAATACATCCAGGTTCCCGGGGGCAAGGCGCCCGGTACGCCAGCCGCCCTGAACACCGCCAGCTTCCTGCGCCTTCGGGCCGCCGCCGACGGCGACCGGCCCCGGCCTGCCAACGCCGTGATCGTCGGACTGCCGGGCTTCTCCTCGACCCCGCCCCACTGGCTCTACCTGTCCAGCCAGATGGTCTCCCGTGCGGCGAAGCAGACCTGCGACGGCCAGCCGTGCCGGCTGGAGGTCTGGGTCCTGCAGCGCCGGGGTGCCAACCTCGCCGAGACCGAGGCCCTGACCGAGGCCAGGCGCAAGGGCGACCCCCAGATCGCCCTGAACCACTACCTCGGCGCCGACGCCGTGGGTCCTGACGGCAAGGTGGGGCCCGCCACCGCGGCGGCGGCCTGGAAGCCCCTGACCCAGGCGGACCTGGCCTTCATGGCCGACTGGGGCTTCGAGGCCTACGCCGCCGATGTCGACGCCATGATCGGGCGGGTGCGCGAGCGGTCCGGTGCCCGCAACATCTTCCTCGCCGGGCACAGCCAGGGCGGTGGCTTCGTTTCCAACTATGCGGCGCGGCGGGGCCCGGGCGGTAAGCGCGGGGTGGAGGGCCTGGCGGGGCTGATCTTCCTCGATGGCGGCCCGTCGGCGGGCGTCCAGCCCGAGCCCACCGCCGCGGAGCTTGACGCCTACCTTGCCCGGGTCGACGCCCTGCGCAGCGGCAAGGACAGGGTCTATACCGACGCCAATGGCATCCTGGGCGCCATAGCCGGGCCGGCCTCCGCCGCCAGCCAGTCGGTAACCGGCGTCTACTACGCCCTGTCCGATCCCAGCGCCGAGGCTATCTTCCCGCTGCGCGTCGCTGGAATGGCGCCCGCCCCGGGGGATGACTTCCTGAAGACCGCCCGCATGACCTGGCTTGCCCGGGCCGGGGCGAGCTTCGACACCGACCCGGTACCCGGCGGCGGCGTTCAGATGCAGATCCTGCAGTACCTGGGCCAGGGCCTCGGCCGGCTGGACTTCACGCCCATGCCCGGGACGTTGGACAGCTGCGACCGCACGCCGCCACCGGCGGCAGTCGGCCCCATGCGCGCCATGGGCCCGCCCCCCAAGTGCGTGCCTTCCGGCGCCATGGTCGATCCCGGCCGGGTCCACGGCTGGATCGAGCCCGGACCCGATGGCCCGAAGGAAGCTGGCAGCGCCGGCCTGTGGCTGAACGCCCAGGCCTTTGCCCCCACGCGCTCCAACATCCGGCCCGTGACGGTGAAGTTCGCCGAGTCGGGACGGCGGGTTATCGACGCCTCCGACATGATCGGCTCGAACTGGTACCCTTCCGAGCGCTGGGACTTCGACGCGGGCTTCGTGAGCCGCTACCGGACGCTGAAGATCGACCGCGACGGCGTGAAGCTTGACGTCGACAAGGCCGCCATCGCCGGCGTCCCGGTCTATGTGGCCCGCCAGGGCTTTACCCAGGGCGTGACCGGCAACCCCTTCCCGGGCGTGAAGGACTATACCGAGGTCAACAAGACCGGGACCTGGCAGACCCCGGAGGCCAAGGCCGTCAGCCCGTTCGACCCGGCCATCAATGCCGCCATCTACTTCCATACCGACTTCGTGGCCGCGGACGATTCCCGGGCGGGCCAGGCCCGCCCCGGCGAGCCGGGGGCCTCGGCCATATCGGGCACCCTGGTCGACTGGGTGCTGAAGCGGGCGAAGGGCCTGTCCGACACGCCAACTCCGGCGGCCCTCGGCGTGCGGGCCCGCTATTGAGCGAAGCCCTGGCCTGCGGGGAGGCGGGTTTCGCCCCGCGCTGGTGACGCCGCCGCGGCCTGCGGCTAGTTTACGGCCCGAGATGAACGCTCCCGTCCCACCCCAGGTCGATTCGTCCGGCGCCACGCCGGTGATGGCGCAGTTCTTCGAGGCCAAGTCGCGCCAGCCCGACGCCCTGGTCTTCTTCCGGATGGGCGATTTCTACGAGCTCTTCTTCGACGACGCCCGGCAGGCCGCCGCGGCCCTCGGCATCGCCCTGACCGCCCGGGGCCAGCACGCGGGCGAGCCCATCCCCATGTGCGGCGTGCCCGTGCATGCGGCGGAGGCCTATCTCTCCAAGCTGATCCGATCCGGCTTCAAGGTCGCGGTCTGCGAGCAGATGGAGGACCCGGCAGAGGCGCGAAAGCGCGGATCCAAGGCGATCGTGCGCCGCGACATCGTCCGGGTGGTGACGCCGGGAACCCTGACTGAGGACGGCCTGCTGGATGCCCGGGGCTCCAATCGGCTGGCCGCAGTGGCCGTAAGGGCCGGCGCCGCCGCCATCGCCAGCGTCGAGCTGTCCACCGGTGAGGTCGAGGTCTGGGCGCTGGGCAAGGCCTCCCTCGCCTCGGCCCTCGCCGCCCTTGGCCCTTCGGAGATCCTCGCGCCGGACCGGCTGTTCGCTGACGAGGCGGTCAGTGCCGCCCTGAAGGCGGCGGGGGGCCTCGTCCAGCCCATGCCGTCGGCCCTCGCCGAGCCCGGCGCGGCAGAGGCCCGGCTGAAGCGGCTCTACGGGGTCGAGACCCTGGACGGTTTCGGGGCCCTGTCCGGAGCGGAAATCTCGGCCCTCGGCCTGATCGCAGCCCACCTGGAGACCACCCAGGCCGGCAGGACGCCCTCACTCGGGCCGCCCCGAAGGGCCGGCGAGGCCGATGTCATGGCCATCGATCCCGCCACCCGGGCCAGCCTGGAGATCGAGCGCAGCCTGTCCGGCGGACGCGAGGGCTCCCTGCTGGCGGCAATCGACCGGACAGTGACGGCGCCCGGCGCCCGCCTCCTGGCGAGCCGGCTGTCCCGGCCCCTCCTGGATCCCGACCGCATCAACCGCCGGCTGGACGCCGTGGACGGATTCCGGGCCCGGCGCGACCTCCGCCGCCAGGTCCGGGAGAGGCTCAAGGGCATGGGGGACATGGCGAGGGCGCTTTCCCGCCTGGCCCTGGGCCGAGGGGGACCGCGTGACCTGGGCTGCCTCAACGACGGCCTGGCAGGCGGGGCCGGCCTCCACGACCTGTTTCGCCAGGATGGCAGCCCCCTCGATGCGCCGCTTCCGGTCGCCCTGGCAGAGGCCCTTGAGGCCCTCGACCTCAGCCAGAGGCACGACCTGGCCACCCTGCAGGCCAGCCTGCAGTCCGGCCTCGGCCCCGACCTGCCCCCCCAGGCCCGGGACGGCGGGTTCGTTGCCCCGGGGGTCCGTCCTGAACTGGACGAGGCCCGGCGCCTGAGGGATGACAGCCGCCGGGTCGTGCTCTCCCTCGAGGCCCGCCTGGCTGCCGAGAGCGGCGTGGCCCTCAAGATCCGCCACAACGGGGTCCTGGGCTATTTCATCGAGGCCACCGCCAAGGCCGCCGAACCCCTGCTTCGGGCACCGCTGAACGCGACCTTCATCCATCGCCAGACCCTGGCCAGCCAGATGCGGTTCACCACGGTGGAGCTTGCAGAGCTCGACGCCCGGATCGCCCAGGCGGGGGAGAGGGCGCTGGCGATCGAGGTCGCCACCTTCGAGGCGTGGCGGGAACAGGCCTGCGCCCTGGCCGGTCCCGTCAGGGAAGCCGCCTCAGCCTGCGCCGTCCTCGACGTGGCCGCCGCCCTTGCGGAATGGGCCGAGGACGCCGACGCCGTGAGACCCGAGATCGACCGGAGCACAGTCCTCGACGCCGAGGGCGCGAGGCATCCCGTGGTGGAGGCGGCGGTCCGGCGGGCCGGGGGTGCCTTCACGCCCAACGACTGCCGGCTGGATGGCCAGGGGGTGACTGCCCCCAGGCTGGCCATTGTCACCGGGCCCAACATGGCGGGCAAATCGACCTTCCTCCGACAGAACGCCCTGCTGGCCGTTCTGGCCCAGGCGGGATGCCCGGTTCCCGCCCGACGTCTGCGCCTGGGCATTGTCGACCGCCTGTTCAGCCGGGTGGGTGCGGGCGACGACCTGGCCCGGGGCCGGTCGACCTTCATGGCCGAGATGGTCGAGACAGCCGCCATCCTGACCCAGGCCACGCCCCGGTCCCTGGTCATTCTGGACGAGATCGGTCGGGGCACGGCGACGTGGGACGGACTGGCCATCGCCTGGGCCTGCGCCGAGGCCCTGCACGACACCAACCGTTGCCGCGGCCTCTTCGCGACGCACTACCACGAACTGGCCGAGCTCGAGCGCCGACTGGCGGGGGTGGCTAACCTGTCCATGCGCGCCCGGGAGTGGAACGGCGAGCTGGTCTTCCTGCATGAGGCCGGCCCTGGCCCTGCAGACCGGTCCTACGGGGTCCAGGTCGCGCGGCTGGCGGGCGTGCCGCCAGCGGTCGTGGCTCGGGCGCACGAAGTCCTGCAACGCCTGGAGCGGGAGGCCGGCACCCCGGCCCAGCTTGGCGACCTGCCGCTGTTTGCCGCCCAGGCTCCGGGCCTCGCAGAACCCGTGGGTCCCTCGCCCGTGGCCGGCGCCCTTGCAGACATGGACCCGGACAGCATGAGCCCACGCGAGGCGCTCGAGGCGCTCTACCGGCTGAAGGGCCTTGCTGCCCCCGGCTAGAACCAGCCCTTGTGTCGGAACCAGAGCAGGGGCGCGACGCCGCTGACCACCATCAAGCCCAGGGCCAGGGGGTAGCCCCAGGGCCAGGTGAGCTCGGGCATGACCTCGAAATTCATCCCGTATATGGCCCCGATGAGGGTGGGCGGCATCAGGAGCACCGTGAAGACCGAGAAGGTCTTGATGCTGACGTTCTGCTCGATGTTGATCAGACCGAGGGCGGCGTCGAGCAGGAAGGCGATGTGCGCCGACTGGGCGGCGGCGTGCTCGGTCAAGGACTGGACATCCTGCTGCACCGAGACGAGGTGGGCCTGGGCGGACGGCTTACCCGCGATCTCGGGTGCCAGGGCGGCGAAGCTGGCCAGCCGGGCCAGGCCCGCAAGGCTGGTTCGCGCCAGAGCGGCAAGGGACTGGGTCCGCGCGAGGCTCGTCAGCAGGGGCTCGAAGCCGGCACCCCGGGGACGATCGAAGATGGCGTTGGAGGCGGCCTGGACCCGCTCGGACCCACGCTCGAGGACTTCGGCCAAACGCTCGATCACCGCGTCAAGAAGGTCGAGGAAGAGGTCCGCCCCAGAGGCACCGGCATAGTCGGGACCGGTGAGCCTTTGGCTGAAGGCCGAGAAGGCCCTGAGGGGTTCGTAGCGCAGGGTGACCAGGCGACCGCCCGCCAGGACGAAGGTCACAGGCGTCAGGATCGGGTGCTCTTCTTCGCTCCGGCTCAGCAGGCTGGCGGTCATGAAGGTCGCCCCGCCCTCCATGTAGAGGCGGCTGGACGGCTCTATCTGTGCCATCTCCCGGGAGGTGGGCAGATCCAGACCCATGGCGCTCTCGAGGATGGCCTCCTCATGGCGCTCGGGGCTGACAAGTTCGATCCAGATGACGTCGTCCGGCACCTGCCAGTCGGTGGGCAGGTCCAGGGCGTCAACAGTCCGGAAGATCCGGGTCTCGCGGGGAAGGAGGTTGAGCATGCGCCGCCAGCTGGGGCGCGCCGGACCGCTAGCGCGGCGGCGGCGCGGTGACCGACTGGATAAGGGCGGCGATCCGGTCGCCGGCGTCGGCGGCCTGTCCCAGTATAGACAGGGGCGAGGCACCCGGACGGACGGTGGAGGCAACCTGGCTGGCCGCGCTCTGGGCCACGGTCAGGGCGGCGCTCTGGGCCGCATTGAACTGGCCGGAAGCCATGCGCACGGCCTGGGCATCCGGATAGATGAAGCCGTAGGTCGGATAGGTGCTGGAGCCGAGGTCGCGGACCGGATCGTACCAGACCTTCACCCGGGACCAGTCGCCCGCCGCGGAGACGTCGATCACGGTGACGTCACGTTCGATCTGGCCGCGGGTTCCACCAATCCGGGACCAGTTGGCATGGGTAATCTGGATGACCCGGTCGGTGAGGACCTGGCTGACGACGGCCACGTGGCCGAGGGTCATGGCGCCGGAGGGCTTGAAACAGAGGACAGAACCGGACGTCGGGGTGAGGCCTGTCTGGTAGCGGCCGGTCGCCTGGCGCCACCAGGTGTGGGCGTCGCCGAAGATCTGGATGCCGGAGACGAGCCGCGCGAAGGGCACGCACTGCCAGTAACGATCCGCAACGGCACTGGACAGGGGCGCAAGCGCCACAATCCCGGCGACGAGCGCCCCGACGGCGATGTGCATGGCGCGCCTGAACATCAAGCCTCTACCCTCAATCCTTCGGAGCTATGCATTTAGCGCCTCGAGACGAATCCCGCAAGTCCGACTGACGCATCGTACATGTGTCCGGAGGCGAAACGAAAGTCAAATTGAATGACAAACATGGATCTTGGTAGGATATACTGACAGATAAATTCAGAAATTGTTATCTATTAACCTTTTGCAAATTCAAAATATGCTGATGTCGATCGAGCCTTTTTGCATTTAGTTTACATATACATTTCATGTAATCGCGCCAGATCGCTCATCTGAAAGCTTTAGAGGCCTCGATCAAGATTTGGGGTCATGGGGAAAAGTCGAGAATTTGCGGTGTTCGGCCTGACTCCAGGGAGGGAAGCGGCGGCGAGGCCTGCGGGCCACCGCCCTGATTTCCGGCGCCCGGCGCCTACCGAGGCGGCGCCGGTATCTCCTCGACCGGAAAATTCGCCGTGGATTTTCATCCCGCCACACTGGAATTGCCGCAATCCTGCCTTAAGTTGGTCCGCATGGATTCAATTGTCCCCCTCCTCACCGATCCCGCCGCCTGGGCGGCCCTTCTCACCCTGATCGCGATGGAGGTGGTGCTTGGCATCGACAACCTCATCTTCATCTCGATCCTGTCGAACAAGCTGCCTGAAGGGCAGCGACAGAAGGCGCGCCGCCTGGGCATCACCCTGGCCCTGGTCATGCGCCTCGGGCTGCTCTCGACCCTGGCCTGGCTGGTACACCTGACCGACCCGGTCTTTTCCCTGGGCGTCACGACCGGCGCGCTGGATCTGACCTTCTCCTGGCGCGACCTGATCCTGATCGCCGGCGGCCTCTTCCTGCTCTGGAAGGCCACCAAGGAGATCCACGGCATGGTCGACCCCAAGCCCAGCGATGACGTCCTCGACAAGCGGGCTGTGGTCGCAGCCAATTTTGGGGCGGTGATCTTCCAGATCATCCTGATTGACATGGTCTTCTCGGTGGACTCGATCCTGACCGCCGTGGGCATGACCGACCACCTGCCGATCATGATCGTCGCGGTTATCGTTACGGTTGGCATCATGCTGGTCGCGGCCGACCCGCTGGCCAACTTCATCCACAAGAACCCCAGCGTGGTGATGCTGGCCCTCGGCTTCCTGCTGATGATCGGAATGGTGCTGATCGCCGATGGCTTCGGGGTCCACATCCCGAAGGGCTACATCTACACGGCCATGGCCTTCTCGGTGGGGGTTGAGAGCCTCAACATCATCGCCCGGAACGCCAGGACGAAGAAGGAAGGCCAGGCGGGTCACTGACCCGCCGGCCCCGGCCGAGGCCCCAGGAGAGCAGGGCCCTAGAAGACCAGGGCCCTAGAAGAAGCTGTAGGGGTCGATGTCGACCGTGACCCGGATGGAGCCGCGCGGCTTCACCCGGGCCCGCCAGGCGCCCATGTAGCCCGAGAGGTCGACCTGCCGGTCGGCCCGGACCAGGAACCGCTTCCGACGGCGCCCACGGACCAGGGCGAGGGGGGCGTCGGCCGGGCCGTAGACCTCGACGCCCTCGGCATTGGGCGCAGAGGCCGCCATTTCCCGCACGAAAGCTTCCAAGGCCTCGGGATCCCGCCCCGAGACGATGACGGCGGCAAGCCGGCCGAAGGGCGGCAGGCCGGCGATCTCTCGCTCGTCCAGTTCCGTGCGGACGAAGGCATCCCGGTCCTGCGCCCTGAGGGCCTGCATGACCGGATGGTCCGGCGCCCAGGTCTGGATAAGGGCCCGGCCCGGACGGTCCCGGCGGCCCGCCCGCCCGGTCGCCTGGGCCAACAACTGGAAGGTCCGCTCCGCCGCCCGCAGATCGCCGCCGCGCAGGCCGAGGTCCGCGTCGATCACCCCCACAAGGGTCAGGTTGGGAAAGTTGTGCCCCTTGGCGGCGGCCTGGGTGGCCACCAGGATGTCAATTCCGCCGGTCTCCATGGTCTCGACCAGGGCCCGGGCGTCCGTCGCGCTGCGCACCGTGTCCGAGGAGAAGACCGCGATCCGCGCCTCGGGAAACAACAGGCGGGCCTCCTCCTCCAGCCGCTCGACCCCCGGGCCGATGGACACGAGGGAGTCCGCCGCCCCACAGTGGGGGCAGTGGGTGGGGCGGGGCATGGAGAAGCCGGTCAGGTGGCAGACAAGGCGGTTGGTGTAGCGATGCTCGACCAGCCAGGAATCGGTATCGGGCGCCGTGAGCTTCTGGCCACAGGCCTTGCAGAGCACCAGGGGGGCGTAGCCGCGCCGGTTCAGGAAGAGCAGGGTCTGCTCCCCCGCCGCGAGCGTCTCGGCCATGGCTATGGCCAGGGGGGGTGAAATCCAGCGCCCCGCCTCCGGGGGCGTCTCCCGGAGGTCAACGAGGCGGATGTCAGGCAGCCGGGCCTCCCCGTGCCGGTCGGATAGCCGGAGCCAGCGATACCGGCCGGTCTCTGCATTGCGCAGGGACTCCAGGGACGGCGTCGCTGACGCCAGGATGACAGAGGCGTCCTCGATCTTGGCGCGGACCACGGCCAGGTCCCGGGCCTGGTAGATGAAGCCCTCCTCCTGCTTGAAGGCAGTGTCGTGCTCCTCGTCCACCACCAACAGGGACAGCCGCCGGAAGGGCAGGAAGAGGGCCGAGCGGGCTCCCACCACGATCCGGCACCGGCCTTCCGCCACAGCATCCCAGACCTGTCGCCTCTGGGGCGGGGCGACGCCGGAGTGCCACTCACCCGGGGCGCCGCCGAAGCGTTCCGCAACCCTTGCGATCAGGGCCTGGGTGAGGGCGATTTCCGGCAGCAGGACCAGGACCTGGGCCGCCGGATCCGCGGCCAGGGCGGCGCGGACCGCTTCCAGGTAAACCTCGGTCTTTCCCGATCCCGTCACGCCGTCCAGGAGGGCGGCCTGGAAACCGCCCTCGGCGATCATCGCCTTGAGGGCCGCCGCGGCGGCGGCCTGGCTGGCGTTGAGGGGCGGCGCGGGCAGGTCCAGGTCGGGTGGCCCAAAAGGTTCCGGCGCAGGCGCGAAGCGAAGCTCGAGGGCACCGTCGTCGATCAGGCCCCGGACCACGGCGGCGGAGACCCCCGCCCTGCGGGCGAGGTCCGCGGGCATGGCGGGACCTGCGGCAGCGGCCTCGAGGACCCGGGTGCGGGCAGGGGTGGAGCGGGCGGGCGGGCGGCCGGTGGCCGCCGCCATCCGGTCGGGACGCGGCGGCGGAGCTCTCGCGCCGCGCAGGGCGATGGCCAGGGGCAGGCCCGCGACGTCGGCGGCGTAGCGGGCGGCCCACTGCACGAACTCCAGGGTGGAAGGGCTGAGCGGAGGCGCATCGAGCCGCCCGGCCAGGGGCTTCAGCGGCCGGTTTCCGCCCGCGCCCTCGCGCAACCCGGTCACCACCCCGGTCACCAGGCGGCCCCCGAGGGGTGCGGCGACCTGGTCGCCCACAGCCAGCTCCAGGCCCTCGGGCACCTCGTAGTCGAAGGCCTCGGGAAGGGGCAGGGGCAGGAGGACGGAGGCGATGCGGCTCATCTTGTCGTCTTCATACCCCGAGTGCGCCCGCGCCGCCTCCGGTTCCTCGACAGGATCAGGTCGGGGCTTCCGGGCGGCGGCCATGAGCCCTACAAGACCCCGACAACAGAAGCGGACGCAGCAGCATGCAACTCTTCCTCGATACCACGGACGTGGCGATCCTCCGGGACCTGGCCGCCACAGGCCTCGTCGACGGGGTGACCACCAATCCCACCCTGATCGCGAAGTCGGGCCGTCCGATGTTCGAGGTGATCGCCGAGATCTGCAGCCTGGTCGAGGGGCCGGTCAGCGCAGAGGTCGCCGCCACCGACACGGCGGGCATGCTCGCCGAGGGGGCGAGGCTGTCCGCCATCGCGCCGAACGTGGTGGTCAAGGTGCCACTGACCCGGGAAGGCCTGGTGGCGACCTCCGAGTTCGCAGTCCAGGGCATACCGACCAATGTCACCCTCTGCTTCTCCGCCGCCCAGGCCCTGCTGGCGGCCAAGGCGGGCGCCTCGTACATCTCGCCCTTCATCGGCAGGCTGGACGACCATGGCGCCGACGGCATGTCGCTGATCGCCGAGATC
Organism: uncultured Alphaproteobacteria bacterium; assembly: GCA_903912465.1. Classification (GTDB taxonomy): domain Bacteria; phylum Pseudomonadota; class Alphaproteobacteria; order Caulobacterales; family Caulobacteraceae; genus Phenylobacterium. The sequence continues at coordinate 33,333 of CAIWHQ010000359.1, forward strand.
CGCGCCATCTACGACAACTACGACTTCGACACCGAGATCCTGGCCGCTTCGATCCGGAGCCCCGACCATGTGACGATGGCGGCCCTGGCGGGGTCGGACTGCGCTACCCTGCCGCCGGAGGTCTTCGCCGCCCTCTTCAAGCACCCGTTAACCGAACGGGGCCTTTCTCAGTTCCTCAGCGACTGGGCCGCAACCGGGCAGTCGATTCTCTGACGGAGGCGGGACGCACATGAGCGGGGCGGGCGAGGCAGAGCCGACGGAAGACCCCTGTCCCGAGACCGTGCGGGCCGCACTCCTGAAGCGTCCGGACATACTGACGGGCGATCCCGAGACCCTGCAGGCCCTCGGCCTGGCCCTTGGCGCGGAGGCCCGCGTGGTCGCCTTCGGTCCCGCGGCCCTGGCCCGGGTCAGCGAGACGGCGCGCCGGGAGAGCGAGGCCCGGGCCAGCCTAGAGTCCGTGGCGCGGGCCAATTTCGTCGCCCATGCCCAGACCCGCGAGGCGGTGGTCGACCTCCTGGACGCCAGGGACGCCCCCGACCTGGCCCGACGCCTCGACGAGATCGCGCGCACCCGGTTCGGGCTGCAGGCCGGAGCCCTGGGGCTTGAGGGCAGGGCGGCGCCGGAAGGCTGGCGGGCACTGCCCCCCGGGGGCGTGGACCAGGTCCTGGAGCCCGGGGCCAACCTCCTGCTCGGCTTCCGCGCCACGGCCCTGGGCCTGTTCGGCGACCAGGCACCCTTCATCCGGTCCATGGCCCTGGCCCGGCTGGACCTGCCCGACGACGGGGGCGTAGGCCTGATGGGGTTTGGCTCCGGCGACCCGGAAGGCTTCACCCCGGACATGGGCCCGGAGCTCGTCGGCTTCATGGCCCGGGTGACCGAGAGGCTGGCGGGGCGGCTTCAGCGCTGATGGACGCCCGCGCCGCCCTCGACCAGTGGCTGGAGCACCTGGAGCAGGAAAGGCGCCTGTCGCCACGCACCCTGGCTGCCTACGGATTCATCGGCCGGCGCTATCTGGGCTTCCTGGAGCGCCACCGCGGCGGCCCTCTGTCTGCGGTCGACCTGGGAGAGGTCAGCGCGGCGGAGATCCGGGCCTGGCTGGCCGTGCTGCGCCAGGGCGAAACACCGCTCTCGCCGCGGTCCCTGTCCCAGTCCCTGTCGGCGGTGCGCACCTTCCATGCCTTCCTGGATCGGCGGCTGGACATTCCCAATCCCTCCCTCGCCCTGGTGAGGGGGCCGCGCGTGCGCCCCTCCGCGCCCCGCCCGGTCACGGAGACCCAGGCGGCGGAACTCCTCGCCGAACCCGGCCTGGACGCCAACCTCGACCCCTGGGAGGCCGCACGGGACGTGGCGGTCCTGACCCTGCTCTACGGCTGCGGCCTGCGCATTTCCGAGGCCCTGTCCCTGCGCCGGCGGGATGCGCCGCTCGGGGAGGTCCTGCGCATCACTGGCAAGGGGGGTAAGGCCCGGATGGCACCGATCCTGCCCCGGGTGGCCGAGGCGGTGGACGCCTATGCCCGCGCCCTGCCCTTCCCCCTTTCGCCCGATGAGCCCCTGTTCCGCGCCCGGCGGGGCGGCCCCCTTTCGCCCCGGCATGTCCAGGCGACGGTGCAGGGGATGCGGGGGCGGCTGGGCCTGCCCGACAGCGCCACGCCCCACGCCCTCAGGCATGCCTTCGCCACCCACCTGCTGGGGGCCGGGGCCGATCTCAGGTCGATCCAGGAACTGCTGGGTCACGCCTCCCTGTCCACCACCCAACGGTACACCCAGGTGGATTCCGCCGCCCTGCTCCGGGCCTATGCGAGCGCCCACCCGAGAGCCTGATTTCTGGCTACCCGCGCGCGTGGAAATCCAATAAAGTTTCGCAAATCCGGAACCTGCTGGGGATCTACAGATGAAATCCGTGATGCTGGCCGGTACCTCGGCCTTCCTCCTCGCCGCTGCATCAGGCGCCCATGGGGAGGAGGCCGCCAACAACGGCACGGACCCGACCAAGCTGACCACCGTGGCCCAGGCGACCTGGGAGCACCTGGACCTCAACGGCGGCTTCCGGAGCGACACCCTGAAGCTGAACTATACGGTTCCGCTCGGGGAAAAGCGGGACTGGAGCCTCCGCTACCGTGTGCCCCTCGCCTCCGTCGACGTCCTTGGGGACGACAGCTACGGCCTGGGCGACGTCTCCGTGCAGGCGACCCATGTCTTCGGCCTGAGCCGCCAGGGCGGCTGGGTCGCCCAGGGAGAGATGATCTTGGACACCGCCTCCCGGGACGAGCTCGGTACCGGCAAGAACGTCCTCAAGGGGACGCTCATCAGGGCCTGGTTCCTCGAGAACGGCGCGATCTTCGCCCCCGCCCTCGTCCACTCGGAGTCTCTCTGGGGCGACGACCGCAGGCGGGACGTCCGGGTCACCACCGTGGACTTCTACTACGTGCCCAAGCTGAAGGATTCGCGAAACCTCATCACGTTTGATCCCTCGATCAACCGGGACTGGGAAAACGACAAGACCTACCTGGGCCTGGCGGTGACCTACGGCCGGGTCCTGGGTCCCGCCTTCGGCGGCACGGGCATCGTGACGATCAAGCCCTCGGTCTTCGCCGGCGATGACCGCTTCGGGGACTGGGGCCTGGAAGTCGGCTACAAGGTGCTCGGTTTCTGAGCCTGAACCGGTAACAGGCCGTCAGGCCTGCATGGTCCAGCCCTCGACGCCCATGGCGGCCTGCCGGCCGGCCTCGGAGCGCGTCGGGTGCGGATGGCAGACGCGGGCGATGTCCTCACTGGCGGCCCGGAAGGCCATGGCCACGCAGTACTCGCCGATCATCTCACCCGCCTGAGGCCCAAGTATGTGCACGCCCAGGACCTCGTCCGTGGCGGCGTCGGCCAGGACCTTCACGAGGCCGTCGGTCTCGTGGTTGATCTTGGCCCGGCTGTTGGCGGCAAAGGGGAACTTGCCGGCCTTGTAGGCGCGGCCCTCGGCCTTGAGCTGCTCTTCACTGCGGCCGACCCAGGCGACTTCGGGGGTGGTGTAGACCACGCTGGGCACCAGATTGTAGTCCACGTGACCGGCCTTGCCGGCGATCAGCTCGATGCAGGCGACGGCGTCCTCCTCGGCCTTGTGGGCCAGCATGGGGCCGTGGATCACGTCACCAATGGCCCAGACGCCCGCCGCCGCCGTGCGGAAGTGGTCGGTCTCCAGGAAGCCCCGGGCGTCGGGCACCAGGCCCACCGTCTCCAGGCCCAGGCCCGCCGTATAGGGACGCCGGCCGACGGCCAGGAGGACCCGGTCAGCGGTCAGGGTCTCGGCGGCACCGCCCGCGGCGGGCTCGACCGTGAGGTCCACCCGGGACTTGCCGGCCTTGGCGCCGGTGACCTTGGAACCGAGACGGAAGTTGATGCCCTGCTTGGCCAGGATCCTCTGGAAGGCCTTGGCGACCTCGGCGTCCATGCCCGGGCAGATGCGATCCAGGTACTCGACCACGGTCACCTCGGCGCCCAGCCGGCGCCAGACCGAGCCCAGCTCGAGGCCGATGATGCCCGCCCCAATGACCACCAGGGTCTTTGGAACCTCCGAAAACGCCAGGGCACCCGTGGAGTCGACAATGCGGTCGCCGTCGACCTTGAGGCCCGGAAGGCCTGAGGGCTCGGAACCGGTGGCGATGATGATGTCCTTGGCCTCGAGGGTGAGGGTCTTGCCATCCGCCCCGTCCACCTCGACCCGGCCGGGGCCGGCGATCCGTCCCTTGCCGAGCAGGCGCTCGACCTTGTTCTTCTTCATGAGGAAGTCGACGCCCTTGGTGAGGGCGGTCACCGACTCGTCCTTCTGGGCCATCATCTTCGACAGGTTCAGGCGGGGAGTGACCTCGATCCCCAGGTGCTCGAACTCCCGGTTGGCGGACTCAAAGAGCTCGGAGGCATGCAGCAGAGCCTTGGAGGGCATGCAGCCGACGTTGAGGCAGGTGCCGCCAAGGGTGTCGCGCATCTCGATGATGGCGGCCTTCAGGCCAAGCTGGCCGGCGCGGATGGCGGCATTGTAGCCCCCGGGGCCGCCCCCGATGATGACGACGTCGTACTGGGACATGGGATTTCCTCGCCCGCCTGGGGCCTGAACCGAGTTAAATGTCGAGCAGCAGCCGCTGCGGATCCTCGATGGCTTCCTTGACGCGGACCAGGAAGGTCACGGCGCCCTGGCCGTCGACGACCCGGTGATCATAGGACAGGGCCAGGTACATCATCGGCCGGATGACCACCTGGCCGTTCACGGCCACCGGGCGCTCCTGGATCTTGTGCATGCCCAGAATGCCCGACTGCGGCGCATTCAGGATCGGCGTCGACATGAGCGAACCATAGACCCCGCCGTTCGAGATGGTGAAGGTGCCGCCCTGCAGGTCGTCCAGGGCCAGGGCGCCGTCGCGGGCCTTCTTGCCAAGGTCGCCGATGGCCTTCTCGACCCCCGCCAGGGACAGGGCGTCGGCGTCCCGGACCACGGGCACGACAAGACCGCGGTCGGTGCCGACGGCCACGCCAATGTCGTAGTGGTTCTTGTAGATCAGGTCCTGGCCATCGATCTCGGCATTGACCTCGGGCACGGCCTTGAGGGCGTGGATACAGGCCCGGACGAAGAAGCCCATGAAGCCCAGCTTGACGCCGTGGGTCTTCTCGAAGCCGTCCTTGTAGGTGTTGCGCAGGGCCATGATGGCGCTCATGTCGACCTCGTTGAAGGTCGTGAGCATGGCGGCCGTCTGCTGGGCCTCCTTGAGGCGACGGGCGATGGTCTGCCGCAGCCGGGTCATGCGCACGCGCTCCTCACGGGCATGGGCCTCGCGCGGGGCGGCGGGTGCAGTCGCCGGCGGCGGGGCAGCAGCCCGGGCTTCGAGGGCGGCCAGGGCGTCGGCCTTGGTCACGCGTCCGTCCTTGCCCGTGCCGGGGATGGCGGCGGGATCGAGCCCGCCCTCCGTGGCGATGCGCTGGGCCGAAGGGGCCAGGACCGGGGCAGCGGAAGTGGTGGCCGGAGCGGTGGCCGGGGCGGGCGCAGGCTTTGCCGCCTTGGGGGCGGCGGGCGCGGCAGCCGGAGCGGGTGCAGCTGCGGGCGCGGCGGCGGCGGCCCCTTCTTTCAGGTGTCCAAGGACCGCGCCCGGCTCGACCGTGGCGCCTTCCTCGGCGGAGATGGACTCCAGGACGCCATCGGCGGGCGCGGCCACCTCGAGGCTGACCTTGTCGGTTTCAAGCTCGACGAGGATCTCGTCCTTGCGGACCGCATCCCCGGGCTTCTTGGCCCAGCGCGCCACAGTGGCCTCGGAGACGGATTCTCCGAGGGCGGGGGTCATGATGTCAGCCATGGTCGTGTCCTCTTGTTCAGGCGAGGGCTTCGGCCAGGAAGGCCTGGAGTTCGCGGTTGTGCCGGCTCATCTGGCCGGCGGCGGTGGAGGCGGAGGCCGGGCGGCCCACGTATCGGGCGCGCTTGGACTTCACCTTGAGGCGTTCGAGCGTCAGCTCCAGCCAGGGATCGACGAAGGTCCAGCCACCCATGTTCTTCGGCTCTTCCTGGCACCAGACGAGTTCGGCGTTGGGGAAGCGGGACAGCTCTGTGGACAGGGACTTCATGGGCCAGGGATAGAACTGTTCGAGCCGCATCAGGTAGATGTCGGTCAGGCCGCGCTCCTCCCGGGCCTCGAGGAGGTCATAATAGACCTTGCCCGAGCAGAGGACGACCCGGCGGATCTTCTCCGGCGGGTCCAGGGTGAGGGCCGTGTGACGCCCGCGTTCGGCATCATCGTGCAGCACCCTGTGGAAGGACGAGCCCTCGCCCATCTCCGGCAGCAGGGACACCGCCTTCTTGTGCCGCAGGAGCGACTTGGGGGTCATGACCACCAGCGGCTTGCGGAACTCCCGCTTCATCTGTCGCCGCAGGACGTGGAAATAGTTGGCCGGGGTCGAGCAGTTGACGACCTGGAGGTTGTCCTCGGCGCAGAGCTGGAGAAAGCGCTCGAGCCGGGCGGAGGAGTGCTCGGGACCCTGGCCCTCGTAGCCATGGGGCAGGAGGAGGACGAGGCCGCTCATCCGAAGCCACTTGCGCTCGCCGGAGGAGATGAACTGGTCGATCACCACCTGGGCGCCGTTGGCAAAGTCACCGAACTGGCCTTCCCAGAGCACCAGGGTCTTGGGGTCGGCGAGGGAGAATCCGTACTCGAAGCCGAGGACCGCCTCCTCCGACAGGGGCGAGTCGATGACCTCGAAATGCGCCTGGCCAGGGCCGAGGTTGTTGAGGGGGATGTAGTGCGCCTCGGTGGACTGGTCGACGATGTCGCAGTGCCGCTGGGTGAAGGTACCCCGCACGCTGTCCTGGCCCGCCAGCCGGACGGGGAAGCCGTCCTGCAGAAGGCTGCCGAAGGCGAGGTGCTCGGCGGTAGCCCAGTCAATGCCCTCACCGGACTCGATGGCCGACTTTCGGCCCTCGACCACCCGACGGACGTTCTTGTG
>CAIWHQ010000360.1 GCA_903912465.1 uncultured Alphaproteobacteria bacterium
CCAGCGGGCACAAGGTCGTGGCGACGGTCTACATGGAGTGCGGCGCCATGTACCGGCGCAGCGCCGAGCCGGCCTTCCGGCCCGTGGGCGAGACCGAGTTCGTCAATGGCGTCGCCGCCATGTCGGCGAGCGGGATCTACGGTGATGTCCGGGCCTGCGCGGCGATCGTGGGTCATGTCGACCTGACCCTGGGCACCGCGGCCCGCGGCGTACTCGAGGCGCACATGGCGGCCAGCCCGCGGTTCCGAGGCATACGCCACGCCGCCTCTTCGGACGCAGACCCGGCGGTCCTGGGGCCCCTGGCGGGACGCCCCCCCGGCCTCTACCGGGACGCTCGGTTCCGCGAGGGCTTTGCCCAGCTGGCGCCCCTGGGCCTGTCCTTTGATGCCTGGCTCCTCGAGCCCCAGCTGGATGACCTCATCGACCTGGCCCGCGCCTTCCCGGACACGCAGATCATCGTCGACCACGTGGGCACGCCCCTCGGCCTGGGTGCCTATTCGGGGCGTCGCGAGGAACGTTTCTCAACCTGGAGGGAGAAGATCGGTGCTCTTGCGGCCCTGCCCAATGTGGCCTGCAAGGTTGGTGGCCTGGCCATGGCATTCCCGGCCTTTCCCTCCTTCCTCTCCGATCCGCTGGCATCCTCGGAACAGCTGGCGCGGGAATGGCGGCCCTATGTGGAGGCCTGTATCGAGGCCTTCGGGGCGGACCGCTGCATGTTCGAGAGCAATTTCCCGGTCGACCTGGGGGCCTGCGACTACCGGACCCTCTGGAACGCCTTCAAGCGCCTGGCGTCAGGAGCGTCTGCAACCGAGAAGACGGCGCTCTTCTCGGGCACCGCGCAGAGCATCTACCGGGTCGATCTGGCCTGATCCGTCTCGGGGCCTTGTCCCGGGACGCGTCCGACATCACAGTAGAATTCAACACACAGGGGAGAAAACCATGGCGATCGATTTCGAAATTCCGGAAGACGCAAAGGCCATGCGCGAGCGGGTCCGGCGCTGGGTGCACGAGGAGTGCATCCCGGCTGAGAAGCGGCTCTTGGACCGGGAGTCCTTCAAGCTGGTGCTTGCTGAACTGCGCGCCAAGGCGAGGTCCCAGGGCCTGTGGACCCCCTTCATCCCCAAGGAGCATGGCGGCATGGGCCTGGGTCCCCTGGCCAACGCCCTGGTCCAGATGGAGCTGGGCGAGAGCCACCTGGGTGCCCTGTCCATGAACAGCCAGGGGCCTGACGACGCCACCATGCTGACCCTTCTGGCTCACGGCACCGACTTCCAGAAGGAGAAGTACCTCAAGCCCCTCCTGAACGGCGAGAAGCGCGTCTGCTACTCCATGACGGAGAAGGCCGCAGGTGCCGACGCCACGGGCATGCAGACCCGGGCGGTGAAGGACGGCAAGGGCAACTACGTCCTGAACGGTGAGAAGTGGTTCTCCTCAGCCGCCAGCGCCGCTGACCTCGCCCTGGTCATGGCCATGACGGATCCGGAGGCCCCGCGCCACCAGCGCTACTCTACCTTCATCGTCGAGTTGCCGAACCCCGGTTACATCATAAAGCGCGACATCCCGACCATGGCATTGGAAGGCCCGCTCTCGCACATCATGGGCGGCGGACACTCCGAGATCGACATCAAGGATCTGGTGGTCCCGGCGGAGAACCTGCTGGGCGGCGAGGGCAACGGCTTCAACATGGGCCAGCATCGTCTCGCCTACGGCCGCCTGCGGCACGGCATGCACAATGTGGCCCTGGCCCAGCGGGCCCTCGACCTCGCGGTCAAGCACGTGACGTCCCGCGAGACCTTCGGCCAGAAGCTCTCCAAGCGGCAAGGCGTCCAGTGGATGCTGGCCGACTGCGCGAGCGAGCTCTACATGGCCCGCCTCATGCTCCTCCACATCGCCTACAAGGCCGAGAAGGGCATGGACCTGCGGCAGGAGAACTCCATCGCCAAGGTCTTCCTGGCGAACATGGTGCACAAGGTGGTGGACACTGCCATCCAGTTGCACGGGGCACTGGGCTATAGCCGTGATACGCCCCTGGCAGCCTGGTACACCCACATCCGCTCGCAGCGTCTGGTGGACGGGCCGGACGAGGTGCATCGCTGGACCACCGGCCGCAACGTCATCCGCGCCTTCGAGCGGGACGGCACCACGGCAGCGGCGGCGGGCGGCGACCTGCTCTGACGAACGGGCTCAGCGGCGGGGGCGGGAGGCTTCATAGAGGGCCACCGCCGCCGCCGCAGCCACGTTGAGGCTTTCGAAGCCCCCCGGCATAGGGATTCGGGCGGTTTCGTCGCAATGTTCGGCCACCAGCCGGCGCACGCCTTCGCCCTCCGAGCCGAGGACCAGCACGACCGGGCCGCCATCAAGCACCTCCGAAAGGTCGCGCCCCGCCCCGCCGTCGAGGCCAATAGCCCGCCATCCGAGGTCCGAGAGCCGCTCCAGCGCCCGGGACAGGTTCACCGTCCGAGCAACAGGCAGGATATCCACGGCGCCGGCGGCGGCCTTGGCCAGGGCACCGGACAGACGGGGCGCCCGGCGGTCCTGCAGGATCAGCCCCTTCGCTCCGAAAGCGGCTGCGGACCTCAGTATCGCCCCGACATTTCCAGGATCCGTGACCTGGTCCAGCATGAGCAGGACCGCGCCGGGCTCTGCAGTGAAGTCTTCGAGGTCGACGGGCTCGGGTTCGGGCCCCTCGAGGGCGAGGCCCTGGTGAGCGGCGCCCGCTGGCAGGACCCTGGCCAGGGCGGGGCCGTCCATGACCTCCAGGGCTGGCAACAGACCGAATCGGCGCTCGAGTTCCAGCTTCCGCTCCAGGGTCGCCAGGAGGCGGCGCGGCGCGGGGCGTCCGGGATTGGACAGGGCCGCCTCTACGGCGTGCACCCCCCAGATCCACTCTCCGGAACTGGCCTGGAACCGAGGTTTTCCCGACCCTGCGGACCCGGAGGTAACAGGCAGTCCGCGGCGCTTTCGGCCTGCGTTGCGTTCGGGTTGCGAGGCCACTATAAGACGCGCTCCAATTTGAGGGCCGGACTTTTCCGGGTCTTGATAGGATGTCCGGCGCGCTGGGGGAATGTCCCGAGTGGCAAAGGGGGGGGACTGTAAATCCCCTGGCGTAAGCCTTCGTAGGTTCGAGTCCTACTTCCCCCACCACGCTCCGGAGCTGAACCTTAGTCGAGGAGGCTCGAAGGAGCGTCGCCCAATTGCGGGTATAGCACAATGGTAGTGCAGCAGCCTTCCAAGCTGAGGATGCGGGTTCGATTCCCGCTACCCGCTCCAACCCTCTAGACCAGCCGGCAGGACCCCATGGCCAAAGAGAAATTCGAACGCAACAAGCCGCACTGCAACATTGGCACGATTGGTCATGTTGACCACGGCAAGACGACGCTGACGGCCGCGATCACGATGACGCTTGCGAAGTCGGGTGGTGCGACGGCG
>CAIWHQ010000361.1 GCA_903912465.1 uncultured Alphaproteobacteria bacterium
AGACGGGGAGAAGGGTCGGAATGTCTGACGGAAACCTTTCGGAACGCACGCGTGACAGGTCAGAACCTGCGGGTGATGCACATCAGGTCGACGTCCTCATCGTGGGCGCTGGCATTTCCGGCATCGGCGCCGCCTACCACCTGCAGACCCAGGCGCCCGGAAAGACCTTCTGCATTGTCGAGGCCCTGACCCACTTCGGTGGCACCTGGCGGACGCACAGGTACCCCGGCGTGCGGTCCGACAGCGACCTCCACACCTTCGGTTACAGGTTCAAGGCCTGGCGGGGTCCGCCCATCGCCACGGGCGAGGAGATCCTGGCCTACATGGGCGAGGTGATCGACGAGAACGACATCGCCCGCCATATCCAGTACCGGACCCGGGTGCTCACCGCCGACTGGTCGGAGACGGACTGCCGCTGGGTCGTTGACCTGGAAGACGTCGAGACCGGCGCAAGGCGCCGGGTGACCGCCGGCTTCCTCTGGATGTGCCAGGGCTACTATCGCCACAGCGAGGGCTATACGCCGGAGTGGCCCGGGATGGATGACTTCCAGGGCCGCTTGGTCCACCCGCAGACCTGGCCCGAGGACATGGACTGCGACGGCAAGCGCATCGTCGTGATCGGGTCTGGCGCGACGGCGGCCACCCTGATCCCGGCCCTGGCGGAGACGGCCGGGCACGTCACCATGCTGCAGCGCTCGCCCACCTACTTTACCCCGGGGCGGAACCGCAACGAGCTGGCCGAGACCCTGCGGGAGCTGGAGATCGATCCGGACTGGACCCACGAGATCGTCCGCCGGGCCATGCTGAAGACCGGTGCCCAGATGACCAAGCGGGCCCTCGAGGAGCCGGACCTGGTGCGCGAGGAACTTCTGGGCGTGCTCCGCGGCCTGCTGGGCGAGGACTATGTCGCCGAGCACTTCACGCCCCGCTACGCCCCCTGGCGCCAGCGCATCGCCTTCGTTCCCAATGGCGACTTCTTCCAGGCGGTGAAGGCCGGCAAGGCCGGGGTGGTGACGGATGAGATCGACCGCTTCGTCCCGGAGGGTGTCCGCCTCAAGTCCGGCAAGTTGCTGGAAGCCGACATCATCATTACGGCCACAGGATTCAACCTGAACGTCCTGGGCGACATCGCCTTCTCGGTGGATGGCCGGCCCGTGGACCTTTCGCAGTCGGTTACCTACCGGGGCATGATGTTCACCGGCCTGCCCAACCTGGCCTGGGTGTTCGGCTATTTCCGCGCCAGCTGGACCCTGCGCGCCGACATCATGGGCGACTTCGTGACCCGCCTCCTGAAGCACATGGACGACAAGGGCCTGCGCCGGGTCGAGCCGGCCCTTCGCCCTGAGGACGCCGACATGAAGCTCGGCCCGTGGATCGATCCCGAGGACTTCAACCCTGGCTACATGATGCGCGGCGTGCACCTCATGCCCAAGGCCGGTGACAAGCCGGAATGGCGTCATACCCAGGACTACTGGAGCGAGAAGGACGTCCTGCCGGTATTGGACCTCGAGGACCCGGTCTTCCAGTACCGCTGAGGCGGACGCGCTTGCCTGTCGTGGCGCCTTGTGACACATCAAGTGTCAAAAGATCGCGGCAGGAGACCCAGATGCAGGACACGACCCCCAGGCGGACGCGGACCCTGTGGGCTGCCGCCGCGGCGGGCGCGCTCGCGATCCTGGGCACTGGTGCCGGCCGGGCGGTGGCTGCACCTGCGCCGCCTGCCGCAATCCCCAGCGCAAGCCGGCCGAACATCGTCCTGATCCTGTTCGATGACCTGGCGTTGATGGACCTGGGCGCCTACGGCGGCGAGGCCCGGACCCCCAACATCGACCGGATGGCGCGCCAGGGTGCCATGTTCACCGGCTACCGCACCTCGCCCCTGTGCACGCCCTCCCGGGCCATGCTCCTGACCGGCCTGGACAACCACCGGGCCGGGGCGGCGACCATCGAAGAGATCCTTCCGCCCCAGATGCGGAGCCAGCGGGGCTACCGCCTGCGGATCGAGCCCGAGGTCCTGACCCTCGCCGAGCGGCTGAAGGGCGAAGGCTACCGGACCCTGATGGCCGGCAAGTGGCACCTGGGGCACGGGCCCGGCGAACTGCCCAACGGGCAGGGCTTCGACCGGTCCCTGGCCCTCGACGCCTCTGGCGCGGACAACTGGGCCGCCAAGCCCTACATGCCCTACTACACCAAGGCGCCCTGGTTCGAGGACGGGCGACCGGCGCGGATGCCGAAGCACTTCTATTCCTCGGACCTGCTGGTCGACCGGCTGACCCAGAACCTCGACGAGGCCCCGCCGGGGCGGGAGCCCTTCTTCGCCTACCTCGCCTTCCAGGCCGTGCACATCCCGGTCCAGGCACCCGAGGCCTACGCGGACGGCTACCGTGGCCGTTTTGACGGCGGATGGGCACGGCTTCGGCAGGCCAGGGTCGAGCGGGCCCGGGCCCTTGGCCTGCTACCCGCCGGTGCCGCCGTCGATGGGTTCTCGCCCAACGCCCGGAACTGGGAGAGCCTGGACGCAAGGGAACGGCAGATCGCCGCCCGGTCCATGGAGGTCTACGCCGGCATGATCGAAGCTGCCGACGCTGCGGTGGGCCGCCTCGTCCAGCGACTCGAGGCCCGGGGTGAACTGGCCAACACCATCTTCGTCATCACCTCCGACAACGGCTCCGAGCCGAGCGACCCGGTCCACCAGCCCAGCATGAACTTGTGGATGCGCACACACGGCTACGCCTGGAGGCTGGAAGGCCTGGGCGGACCCGGCAGCCTGAACTTCATCGGCCCCGAGTGGGCAGAGGCGGTGGCGGCACCGGGACG
>CAIWHQ010000362.1 GCA_903912465.1 uncultured Alphaproteobacteria bacterium
CAGGGCGGGAGACCGCCGCATCCTCTTCATCATGGCCGCCCCGCCTGAGTACGGGCCGGCCCTGCGCGCCCGCTTCACCCCCCTGATGACCGGGGTGGGTCCTGTCGAGGCGGGGCTGGCGGTGGGTGCCGCCCTGGCCCGGCTGGAGACCCGGGGCGAGACCCCGGACCTGGCCGTCTGCCTGGGATCCGCCGGCTCGCGCACCCTGGAACAGACCGGCGTCTATCAGGTGGCGAGCGTCAGCTACCGGGACATCGACGCCTCACCCCTGGGGATCCCGGCGGGACTGACCCCCTATCTCGACCTGCCCCGGGACCTGCCCCTGAGGGTTCTGCTGCCGGACCTGCCGGCCGTGCGCCTGTCCACCGGCGGGGCGGTGATCTCCGGGGCAGCCTATGACGCCATCGACGCCGACATGGTGGACATGGAGACCTTCGCCGTCGCCCGGGCCTGCATGGCCCATGACGTGCCCCTGGCGGGTCTGAGGGGCGTCTCTGACGGCGCCGAGGACCTGCGCCACATGGACGACTGGAAGGCCTACCTCCACGTCATCGATGAACGGCTCGCAGAGGTCGTGGACCGCCTGCTGGTCGTGGCGGCGGGCTGAGGGGAAGGCAGACGGTATGGGCGCTGCCTGCCCAGCGACATCTGCGTCGACAAGACCGTTGCGTTCCGCGACATTCCCACCAACGGTCGGAGATTGGCCCCACCCCGGAGGAGACCCCCATGCCCAGGCTTCGCGGACTGCACCACCTGGCCTTCAGCACCACGGACATGAAGGGGCAGATTGCCTTCTTCAGCGAGGTGCTGGGCATGCGGCTGACGGCCCTGTTCTGGATGCACGGCGTGCCGGGTGCCTGGCACGGCTTCCTGGAGCTGGACGACAACGCCTCGGTGGCCTTCGTGGCCATGCCCGACAATGCCAAGGGCAGGAGCGAGCTGGGCTCCAGTCATGCGCCCCACGGCGGCGGGCCGTCGGCTCCGGGGACCATGCAGCACGTGGCCTTCAACGTAGAGTCGATGGAGGACCTGATGGCCTTCCGTAACCGCATCCGCCAGAGCGGGACGCCGGTCTTCGGGCCGGTGGACCATGGCTTCTGCCAGTCCATCTATTTCGCCGGGCCTGAGGGCCTGAACCTCGAGATCTCGACCTCGGTCAACCCGCCCGATCCCGACGAGTGGATCGACCCGGAGGTGGTGGCCCTGGCCGGAATTTCCGCCGAGGAGCTGGCCGCCTTCCGCAATCCGCCCCCCGGCCCGGGCCCGCGGCCCGAGACGCCCCAGCCCGCCTTCGACCCCGCCAGGCCCCACCTGAAATACCCAGCCGCGCTCTACGAGAAGCTCCTGCAGATGCGTGACGAGGATTATGTGGCCCTGGCCTCTTACAACGAGCCGCCGGTGCGCAAGGTCGTGGCGGACCCCGCGGAATGAGCGGACGCGCCGCCGTCATCCGGACGCCCATCACCATCGTCTCGCGCGATCCCTCCGCCTTCAAGGACACCTACGGCGGGGCGGTGGGCCTGGTGGCGACGGGGGCCACCCTGATCCGGCCAGAGACAGCCTCCGACACGGTGCTGGTCACCATGCACCCCATCGGCGGAACTGGCGGCCTGCCGGTCATGCGCCTCTTCGCCGAAGCCGGGGTGCACATCCTGGCCGCCGATAGCCGCTACCGCGGCGTCGACAACGCCCTGATCATGGAGAAGGTCGCCCTGGACCTGGGGGCGGCGGTGCGCCACGCCCGGGAGAAGCTGGGCTATGCCAAGGTGATCCTGCTGGGCTGGAGCGGCGGCGGGGCGCTGTCGGCCTTCTACCAGGCGCAGGCCGAGCAGCCCTCTATCACCCACACCCCGGCGGGAGCCCCCCTGTCCCTGGTGGACGCTCGGTTGATCCCGGCGGACGGTGTCATCCTGATGGCCGCCCATGTCTCGCGGCACGGCACCCTGACCGAGTGGCTGGACGCCTCCATCCTGGACGAGGCCGATCCTGAAGCCCGCGATCCGGACCTGGACCTTTACGGCGAGCGGGTGAAGCCCCCCTATTCCGAAGCCTTCCTGGCCCGTTACCGGGCCGCGCAGGAGTCCCGCAACCGGCGCATTACCGCCTGGGTGAAGGCGAGGCTGGAGCACCTGCGCCAGACCGGACGGCCGGACGAGGAGTTCGGCTTCGTCGTCCACGGCACCATGGCCGACCCCCGCTGGCTCGACCCGGCGGTGGACCCCAACGACCGGGCACCCGGCGTCTGCTACCTGGGCGATCCGCGCATCGTGAACATGAGCCCCATCGGCCTGGCGCGGTTCTCGACCCTGCGCAGCTGGCTGTCGCAGTGGAGCCTTGACGACGCCCGCGCCGACGCCCCGGCCTGCCTGGCCCAGGTGAAGGCCCCCGTCCTGGTGATCAACAACAGTGCTGACGACGCCTGCACGCCCAGCCACGCCCGGCGGCTTTTCGACGCCGTCGCCCACGAGGACCGGCGCTTCCACGAGATTGTGGGCGCGACCCACTACTACCAGGACCAGCCCGAGCTCGGCGCCCAGGCCGTGGGCCGGGTGAAGGCCTGGCTCGAAGACCACGGTTTCAGGATCTGATGGCCCAAGGGCCAAGAGAAGAGGACGACATGCAGTTCGACGAGGTTGTTAAGGGCCGGCGAAGCATCCGCGGGTTCAAGCCGGAGCCGGTGCCCAAGGCCCTGATCCGCGAGGTGCTGGATCTGGCCATGCGGGCGCCCTCTTCGCTGAACACCCAGCCCTGGAACTTCTATGTGGTCGCTGGACCGGTGCTCGACGCCATCCGCGCCGGAAATACTGAGCGCAACCTGGCCGGCGTGCCGGACTCACGCGAGTTCCGCAGCCACGGCGCCTATGACGGCGTCCACCGGGAGCGGCAGATCGAGGTCGCCAAGCAACTCTTCGCGGCCATGGACATTGAACGCGAGAACAAGGCCAAGCGGCAGGACTGGGTGCTGCGCGGCTTCCGCCAGTTCGATGCCCCGGTCTCCATCGTCGTCACCTACGATCGGTCGATCCACGGCGGCGACATCGGTCCCTTCGACTGCGGGGCGGTGACCAACTGCCTGGTCAACGCCGCCTGGTCCCGCGGCCTGGGCTGCGTGATCAACAGCCAGGGCATCATGCAGTCCCCCGTGGTCCGCGAGCACGCCCGCATCCCGGACGACCAGGTCATCATGATCTGCATCGCCATGGGCTGGCCCGACGACAGCTTCCCCGCCAACGCCGTGGTCTCGAACCGCAAATCGGTGGACGAAGCGGCGGTCTTCATCGGCTTCGACGGGCAGTGAGACTTGGCCCCGGCGCTTCCGGGCCTTCCCCGGGTTTGACAGGCGCCGCCGGGGGCCCCACCTCAGGGACGACACGCCGACCAAACCGGAGACCCCAAGGCCATGCCCTCAGCCCCCTCACCCCCGCCCATCGACATCGGCATTCCCCTGGTGGAGCGGCGCGCGATCGCAGAGGGGCTCTCGGCCCTGCTGGCGGACAGCTACACGCTGTACCTGATGACCCACAACTTCCACTGGAACGTGACCGGGCCGCAGTTCAACAGCCTGCACGCCATGTTCATGGGCCAGTACACCGAGCAGTGGACCGCCATCGACATCATCGCTGAGCGCATCCGCGCCCTGGGCTTCCCGGCGCCGGGGACCTATGGCGAGTTCGCCCGCCTGACCTCCATCCGCGAGCCGGAGGGCGTGCCGGACGCCAACGAGATGGTCCGCCAGCTGGTGGTCGCCCAGGAAGCCACGGCCCGCACCGCCCGCAACCTCTTCCCATTGGTGGACGCCGCACGGGACCAGCCCACGGCGGACGTGCTGACCCAACGCATCAATGTCCACGAGAAGACCGCCTGGATGCTGCGCAGCCTGCTGGAAGGCTAGGTGGCGGCGGGCGCCCCTCCCGTCTTCTCCGCCCTCGTCGTCGGTGCCGGCGTCGGCGGGCTGACGGCGGCCCTGGCCCTGGCGCAAGCGGGCCTTTCGGTGACGGTGGTCGAACAGGCGAAGACCCTGGGCGAGGTGGGGGCCGGGGTGCAGGTCTCGCCCAACGCCACGCGGGTCCTCTTTCACCTGGGCCTGGAGGCGGGCCTTTCTGCCCTCGCCTTCCGGCCCGAGGCTGTCGAGGCGCGGGACTGGCAGCGGGGGCAGGAGATCAGCCGGGTGCCCCTCGGTGAGGCGGCGCGGGAGAGATACGGCTCTCCCTACTTCCATATCCACCGGGCGGACCTGGTCTCGGTGCTGGGACAGGCCTGCCGGGCCGAGCCGCGGATCACCCTTCGCCTGGGCGAGACGGTGGCCGCCTGCCCCGGGGACGGGACCCCATCCCTGGTCCTGGCCTCGGGCGAGCGCCTGGAGGCGGATGTGATGGTCGGGGCGGATGGCCTGCGCAGCCTCGTGCGCGAGGCCCTGTTTGGACCCGCCACCCCCCGCTTCACCGGCAATGTCGCCTGGCGCGGCCTGATCCCCGCCGAGCGGCTGGAGGGGGCCGACATCCGGCCCGTGGCCGCCCTCTGGATGGGGCCCGGCGCCCACTTCGTGCATTACTATGTCCGGGGCGGGACCCTGGTGAACTTCGTCGGCGTGGTCGAGCGCGAGGACTGGCGCGAGGAATCCTGGTCCAGCCGGGGCGAGGCCGCGGACCTGCGCCGGGACTTCGCAGGCTGGCATCCCACCGTCCAGCGGATCGTCGAGGCCGCGCCGGAGGACGCCTGCTTCCGCTGGGCCCTCTTCGACCGGGATCCCCTGCAGAGATGGAGCCGCGGCGCGGTGACCCTGCTGGGCGACGCCTGCCACCCCACCCTGCCCTTCATGGCCCAGGGCGCCTGCATGGCTATCGAGGACGCCGCTGTCCTGGCCGCCTGCCTGTCGGGTTGCAGTCGCAACGACATCCCCGCGGCTCTCTCCCGTTATGAGGACCTTCGTCGCCGCAGGACCGCCGGCATTCAGGCGGGCTCGCGGCGCAATGCGTCGATCTATCACCTGCGCCCGCCCTTCAGCTGGGCGCGTAACCAGGTGATGAAGGCCGGCCTGGGCATGGGCGCAGCCATGGATGGCCTCTACCGCTACGACGCCCTGTCAGCGGCGGATACGGGCTGACCTAGCCGGTCCAGGACCCCCCAAGCCCGGCGGCGGGGGACGGTTGCAGTCCCGGGACAGGGGCGTACGGTGCGGGAATATGCTCCTGGGAGGGAATGGAATGCGAAGGCTCCTGCTCGCGGGTCTGGTGGTCCTGCTGGCCGCTGCGGGGCCCGCACTGGCCCGGCCTCGGGCCTCGACGGCCACCACGCCCATCTCCACCCTGGAGCGCCACCCCGAGACAAAGCTGGTCATGGACGCCTTCATGCCGAACCTGACCAAGCACCCAGCCTATCCACTGTTTTCCAATCTGTCTCTCAAGCAACTCAAGGATCGGGACCCCAGGATCACCAATCAGACCCTTGAGCGGATCGATGCGGCCCTCGCCGCCGCCGAGGCACCGCCATCCGTCGAGACGACTCCGATCTTCCTCCTCGCCGCGCGTCCTGAGACCCGGGCGGTCCTCGAGGCCTACATGCCCGGCATGCTGCAACACCCGAACTATCCAAAGTTCCGGTACATTTCCCTGAAGGCGCTGCAGGGGTTCGACCCACGGATCTCGGACGAGGCCCTGAGTGCTGTCCAGGCACAACTTGAGGCTGCAGGCACCTCGGGAACGCCAAGGGCCAAGTGACGCCGCCGCGATGACGATAGCGTCCGCCTCAATCAGGACCTGGCCCTTGCCCCGGGTCCCGACCCTGGCGATGCGGGAGGTCAGAGTGCTGCAAGTTTGAGTCGTCACGAACTTCTGGCAGGTTTGGTCCTGTTGATGGGAGACACAAGATGATCCTCGCCCTGCTCGCCGCCGCCGCTGTCGCAGGGTCCGGCTGTGACCTGGAACGACCCTCGGGCGCCCCGGGTTGCACGCGCAGGGCCCTGGACGCCCTGCCCATGACCGCCCTGCAGGCGGTGGGCACCCACAACAGCTACAAGAGCGCCATCGTCCCAGCCGAGATGAAGTTGCTGAGGGCGGCGGCCCCGAAGACGGCGGACAGCCTAGACTACAGCCATCCAGCCCTGAGCGAGCAGCTGGACGCTGGCGCCCGGCAACTGGAGCTGGACATTGTGCGGGACCCGGAGGGCGGCCGCTGGGCGCGGCCTCTGGGCCTGAAGATGGCCGGCGGCGGCGACTACGACGCCAGCCCCATGGCCTCGCCGGGCCTGAAGGTCATGCACGTTCCAGATATCGACTACCGCAGTGTCTGCGCCACCTTCCGGGC
>CAIWHQ010000363.1 GCA_903912465.1 uncultured Alphaproteobacteria bacterium
CGCAGAGCCCCGGAGGCCGTCCATGCTGCGCAGAACCTTCCTCGCCGCCCTGCCCGCCGCCGCCGCTGCCGGATCCGCCCTCGCGCAGAGCCGGGAGGCGAATCCGAACCGGAACCGGCCGGATGTCGGCCCCGGGGACCGCATCGATGGCGCCAACTTCGCCAGTCGCAGCGCCGCCTGGGGCGTTCACGGCGCCGCCGCCACCGCCCATCCCCTCGCCACCCAGACGGCCATCGACATTCTGAAGCGCGGGGGCTCGGCAGTTGACGCCGCCATCGCGGCCAACGCCGTCCTGGGTTTCGTCGAACCGATTGCCTGCGGGATCGGTGGAGACGCCTTCGCCATGCTCTGGGACCCGCGAACCCGGCGCGTGGAAGGGCTGAATGGTTCCGGGCGCAGCCCTGCGGGCCTCAGCCTGAAGACTGTGCGCGCCCGAGCGGTCAAGGGAATGATCCCGTCCTTCGGTGCGGTGTCCGTCAGCGTCCCCGGCGCCGTGGACGCCTGGTGGACCCTCCACCAGAGATACGGGAAGCTGCCCTGGAAGGACCTTCTCGCTCCGGCCGCGACCCTGGCACGCGAGGGTGCCCCGGTCAGCCAGAACGTCGCCTACTATCTTGCGAGGTCCCTGCGGGGCTTCACCCGTCCGGGGTCGGGGATCGAGGAGGTCGACAACTTCCGGCGCGTCTGGGCCGCCGGGGGCAAGACGCCCGCCGAGGGCGAGATCTTCGCCAATCCCGACCTGGCCCGCACCTACGACCTGATCGCCGCCGGGGGCCGGGACGCCTTCTACCAGGGCGAGATCGCCGAGCGGATCGAACGGTACTTCCGCAGGATCGGCGGCTGGATGACCCGCGCCGACCTGGCCGCCCACCACACCCGCTGGGATCCGCCCCGGACAGCACGCTACCGGGATGTCGACGTCTACGGCCTGTCGCCGAACAGCCAGGGCCTGGCGACCCTGCAGATGCTCAACATCCTCGATAGCTTCGACATCTCTGGAATGGGCTTCCAATCGGCCCAGGCCATTCATTACGCCGTCGAGGCCAAGCGGCTCGCCTACGAGGATCGGGCCCGCTACTACGTCGATCCCGACTTCGCCCGCATCCCGACCGACTGGCTCCTGTCCAGGGAGTATGCCGCCGAACGCGCCAGCAGGATCCGGCCGGACTCCATCCTGACGGACCTGCGTCCCGGACAGGCGCCGTCGCGGGGTGACACCACCTATTTCTGCACGGCGGACGCCGACGGCATGATGGTCTCCTTCATCCAGTCCAACTATCGCGGCATGGGGTCGGGCCTGTCGCCAGACGGCCTGGGCTTCATGTTCCAGAACCGGGGCGAGCTCTTTGCCCTGCAGGACGGGCATCCCAACCTCTATGCCCCCGGCAAGCGCCCCTTCCAGACCATCATTCCCGGGTTTGCGGTTCGGGGCGGCGAGCCCTGGCTGGCCTTTGGCGTCATGGGCGGTGACATGCAGCCCCAGGGTCAGGTCCAGGTCCTGTCGAACATGGTCGACTTCGGGCTGGGGGTGCAGGAGGCCGGGGATTCCCCCCGCTGGCACCACGAGGGCTCTCCAGAGCCTACCGGCGAGCCGGCCAAGCCCGGCGCGGGCCTCCTGCGGCTCGAGTCCGGGGTCCCCAAGGCTACCCGTGCAGCCCTGGCAGCCCTCGGCTGGCCGATCGGGGAGAGTGATGGCGGATTTGGAGGCTACCAGGCCATCCAGCGTTTTCCCGGGCGCTATGCGGCCGCGACGGAGATGCGCAAGGACGGCGTCGCCCTGGGGTGGTGACGTCCCCCTGGACCTAGAACTCGTCTTCCATCAGCGAGCGGAACTGCTCGAAGATCTCGGCGGCGCGGGCTTCCCCTGTCAGGGTCGAAGCCCCCTCGGCGGCCTCTTCGGCCCCGGGCGCGGGTGGGGGTGAGGGCACCGGGCCCAGCCGGCCGACCGCCAGTCCGTTCTGGACGAGGACCAGGACCTCACCCGCCTCCAGTCCCGCCAGGAGCTGGGCCGCCCGGGGCGGAAGATCGTCAAGGTCGAGTTGCTTCATGGCGCGCCACTTTAGAGCGCCGCCGGCGGCGGGCAAGCCGGCTGGATCGCCTGCCCAGGCCGCAGATCGACGCCGCCCATGGACGGCGGGGCTCCGACAGGCGACAATTGGGGACAGGCAACCCCGGAGACCCTGCCCATGGACCTGATCCCGGCTGGCCACGCCCTGGCGCTCTGGAGCGCCCTTCACCTCCTCCTGCTCCTCGGACTGTCCCTGCTGGTGGTTCGCCAGAGGCGTCTCCACGGGGTTGCCCTGGGGGATGGGGGTGTCACCCAACTGGCCTGCGCCATCCGCGCCTTTGGAAACGCCTCGGAATACATTCCCATGGGCCTTGTGGGCCTGACTGCCCTGACCCTCGCCGGCGCACCGGGCCTGGCCGTGCACATTGGCGGGCTCGTCCTGTTCGCCGGACGCGTGGCCCATGCCATCGGCCTGTCCCGCTCGGGCGAGGCCTCGCCCCTTAGGGCGGCCGGCGTCGCGGCCACCTGGGCGGCCTACATCTTCCTTGCTGTGGCCCTTCTGTTCTACGCCCTGCCGTGAAGTCGCCGCTCCCGGCTTGCCCCGGGGACGATGGACGGCCATATCCGGGGCATGATGTCCCATCTCGCCGCTGATCTTGTCTCCGCCGCCGTAAAGGCTGGTGCTGACGCCGCCGAAGCCATCGACGCCGAACACCAGGCCCTTTCGGTCAACGTCCGGCTCGGGGCCCTGGAAGAGGTCGAGCGCGAAGAGGCCCGGGACCTTAGCCTCAGGGTCTTCGTCGGCCGCCGCCAGGCCACGGTGTCGGGATCGGACATCTCCCCCGAGGGCCGCGCCCGCCTTGTTGAGCGGGCCGTGGCCATGGCGCGCATGGCGCCGGAAGATCCCTGGGCGGGCCTGGTCGACCCCGCCGAGCAGGCCCGGGACCCCCACCCGGCCCTCGACCTCTTCGATCCCGCCGATCCGGATCCGGAGACCCTCGAGGGGCTGGCCCGCGAGGCCGAGGCCGCCGCCCTGGACATGCCGCGCATCGCCAACACCGAAGGCGGGTCTGCATCCTCCTCCCGGTCGGTCTGGCGCCTCGCCACCTCGAACGGCTTCTTCGGCGAGCACAGGGCCACGGGCTTCCACGTCGGCGCCTCGGTAATCGCCGGCGAGGGCGAAGGCATGGAGGGCGGATACGATGGCCTGTCCCGCCGGTGGTTCTCTGACCTGCCCGCGCCGCACGAGGTTGGCCGGGAGGCGGCACGGCGGGCGGCAGCACGGCTTGGCGCCCGCAAGATCACCTCGACGACGGCACCGGTCATCTTCGAGAACCGAATCGCCATGGCCCTGATCGGTCCCCTGCTCGGCGCGATCAGCGGTCCCTCCGTGGCGCGGGGTGTCTCTTTCCTCAAGGACCGGCTGGGCCAGGCCGTCTTCTCCGCCGATGTCACCCTGGTGGATGACCCCCACCTTGCCAGGGGTCTGGGCTCCGCACCCTTCGATGACGAAGGCGCCGTGAACCGGCGCATGGCCCTCATCGAGGCCGGCGTCCTGACCACCTGGCTGCATAACGTCGCCTCGGCGCGTCAGCTGGGCATGGCCCTGACCGGCCATGCCTCCCGGGGCTCCGCAGGGCCCTCGGGCGTCGGCACCAGTAACCTGACCCTCCAGCCCGGCGCGAAGGACCTTGCGGGTCTGATGTCCGATGTCGGTGCCGGCCTGCTGGTGACCTCGATGTTCGGCCCTTCACTCAACGCCAATACCGGCGACTGGTCCGTGGGCTGCTCGGGCTTCTGGTTCGAGGCCGGCGAGATCGCCTACCCGGTCTCGGAGATCACCGTTGCCGGGAGCCTGCCCGACATCTACGCCCGCCTGATTCCCGGCGCGGACCTCGAGAACCGCGGCTCGGCGAACTCGCCCTCCCTGCTGGTCGACGGCCTGGCCATCGCCGGCAAGTAGATGCGCACCCCACCGGGCGGGGACACGGCGGCCATTGGAGGCCCGATTTGGGGACTCACGGGCCCGGCCCGCCCCGAAAACAGGCAAAGTCCATTGATCCTTAACCTCGGCTAGCCTATCGCGCCGGAGAAGAACCGGATCCAGGAGCGACCGAATTGCCCCATCGCCAGCTGCTTCACCTCGTCATCGGCGGGGAACTCGTCGACGTGGACACGGTCGAGTTCCGCGACCTGAACAAGATCGACCTGGTCGGCGCCTACGCCAGCTACCAGGAGGCGGTCGACGCCTGGCGGGCCAAGGCCCAGTCGACGGTGGACAACGCCCTCATGCGCTACTTCATCATCCACGCCCACAAGCTGCTGAACCCCGACGAAGACGACCACGCGCACTGAGCTATTCGCG
>CAIWHQ010000364.1 GCA_903912465.1 uncultured Alphaproteobacteria bacterium
GGTGAAGACATCCCGCCGCTCGGTCGGGGTCATGCCGGGCAGGGAGGGGTCGAGGAAGATCCGGCCCTTCACCCAGTCCATGACGAAGAATTCGGAGCCAATGACCGACGCATCCTCGCAGTGCAGGCGGACGGTGGGCACCGGCACGCCAGAGCCGCCCAGGGCCTTCAGCACCGTATACTCCCGCCCGACCTGGTGGGCCGAGGGCAGGAGGTCGCCGGGTGGCTTCTTGCGCACCACCCAGCGGCGGTCCGGCGAGGCAATCAGGAAGGTGGGGTTGGAATGGCCGCCCTCGAACTGGCGGACCGTCAGGGGCGGGCGAAAGCCCTCCAGCCGTCCGTCCAGCCAGGCCTCGAGGCGGGCCTCGTCGAAGCGGTGCGCCGCGCGCACCTCGGTGATTTCGGCTTCACCTTCGGACATCGGGGCCTCCCGTGGAACCGGACGGCGACCTTCACGGGCCGCCGTCCGCGCGTTCCGTCAGTTCCGCCAGACAACGCCCGAGGTCTGGTCCTCGCCGCTGCCCTCATATTGGCGGATCTCGTTGCGGCCGACCACCAGGTGATGGACCTCGTCCGGCCCGTCGGCGATGCGCAGGGTCCGCTGGCCGGTGTACATCCGGGACAGGGGGGTCCACTGGGAGACGCCGGTGGCGCCGTGCATCTGGATGGCCTGGTCGATGATCTGGCAGACCCGCTCCGGCACCATGGCCTTGACCATGTGCACCCAGACGCGGGCTTCGCGGTTGCCCAGCACGTCCATCGCCTTGGCGGCCTTGAGGACCATCAGGCGCATGGCCTCGATGTCGATCCGGGCGCGGGAGATGATTTCCACATTGCCGCCCAGCCAGGCGATCTTGCGACCGAAGGCCTCCCGGGACAGGCCCCGGCGGACCATGAGGTCCAGGGCCCGCTCGGCCTGGCCGATCGAACGCATGCAGTGGTGGATCCGGCCCGGCCCGAGGCGGAGCTGGCTGATCTCGAAACCGCGGCCCTCGCCGAGCAGCATGTTCGATTCCGGCACCCGCACGTCGGTGAAGCGGATGTGCATGTGGCCGTGGGGCGCGTCATCCTCGCCGAAGACGTGCATCGGGCCGAGGACGTCCACCCCGGGGGTGTCGATGGGCACCAGGATCTGCGACTGCTGGCGGCTGGGCGGAGCATCCGGGCTGGTCTTGACCATGGTGATCATGATCTTGCAGCGCGGGTCGCCGGCGCCGGAGATGTAGAACTTCTCGCCGTTGATCACCCACTCGCCGTTCTCGAGCACGGCGCGCATGCCGACGTTCTTGGCGTCGGAGGAGGCGCGGTCCGGCTCGGTCATGGCGAAGGCCGAGCGGATCTCGCCGTTCAGAAGCGGCTTCAGCCACTTTTCCTTCTGCTCGGGCGTGCCGACACGCTCGAGCACTTCCATGTTGCCGGTGTCCGGCGCCGAGCAGTTCATGACTTCCGAGGCGAGGGGAACCTTGCCCAGCTCCACGGCGATGTAGGCGTAGTCGAGGTTGGACAGGCCCTCGCCGGTATCGGCGTCGGGCAGGAAGAAGTTCCACAGGCCTTCCTTCTTCGCCTGGTCCTTGGCCTCCTCGAGCAGCTCCAGCTGGCCAGGGGCATAGCCCCAGCGGTCGGCGCGGCCTTCGCCGAGCTTGTGGAACTTCTCCGACATCGGGGCAACGGTCTCGGCGATGAAGCGCTTGACGTGCTCGTAGAGCGGCGTGGCCTTTTCGCTCATCCGCAGGTCGTTCAGGTCGTCCTTGGGATCGAAGCCGAAGGCGGCCTTGGCCGGGGTGATCGTATTCATGCTCTCTGTCCTCTCTGTCTGGCCTGTCATCGCATCTGTCGCCGCGGCCTGCAGCGCCAATCTGAGTGTTCAGTATGTCAGGCGGGCTGCATTCGCCAATCGTTTTTCAGACGGCCGACGGGCTCATCTTCGGTCTTCCGGCACCGGGAAGGGATGGGAGGCCTCCTCGGCGTCCGCCGCCAGGGCGCGCAGGGTGGCCGCGTGGGATTCCCGGCTGATCCGGTAGCCCGAAAGCAGGGCGAGTCCGATCAGGTAGAGGATGACGATCACCGGGGCGTAGACGGCACCCATGCGGTGGATCACATCAGCGGGCATATCGGCGGGCGCCACCCCGGGCTGGAGCCCGATGGCGTCGATAAGCAGGGCGGCGGCGAGGATTCCGAAACCGGATACCGACTTGCCGACGAAGGCGGAGGCGGCGAAGAACAGGCCCTCCGACCGTCGGCCGGTCTTCAGTTCAGCCTCCTCCACGACGTCGGCGATCATGGATGAGGCCATGGTCGAGGCGATGATCCCGCAGGTCACGCCGATGATGGAGGTCGTGAAGAGGATGCCGAAGACCGCCGGGTCCCCATTGGGCGGGAACAGGCCGGCGAGGCGCAGTAGGACCGGTCCGATCCCGATCAGCAGGGACAGGACCGCCAGCAGCATGGCGGTATGCTTCTTGCCGAACCGGCGGGACAGCAGCGGCGCAGTGGGCAGGGCGACGAAGGCGGAGACGAAGACACCGAGGGTGATCAACGAGATCTGGGCGGCGCTGAAACCCCAGAAGAAGGTGTTGAAATAGCCGTTCATCGACGCCGCCAGCCCGCCGGCCAGGGCGGTGGCTATGCTCGACGCCAGAAGGAAGAGGAAGGAGCGGTTGTTCAGGGTCTCGCGCACTTCCGTCAGGGTCTGGCTGAGGGTCTTCTTGCGTTTCTCCGGGGGCGCTCGAAGGGTCGGGATATGGCGATGGGTGCCGACTGCGGACACCAGGATGGCGACCAGCATGACGATGGAGGCGATCAGGCCGTACCGGGCGTAGCCCTCGGGGTTGAGCTGGCCGACGGCATGGGTCGCGTCCGGCTTCAGGAGCACACCGAAGGCCAGGGCCTGGATGGACAGGCCGCCGATCCAGGCGAAGAAGAAGCGATAGCTGAGCAGGACCGAGCGGTCGTCGTAGCCCGAGGTGAATTCCGCCGCGAGGGCCGAGGAGGGCACCTCGTAGAAGGCGATGAAGGCGCGGATCACCACCGCCAGCACGGTCAGGTAGACGAAGAGGCCCTGGGCCGACAGTTCGGGCGGGTTCCAGAGGGCGGCATAGGACAGCGCCACGGGCAGGGCGGCGGC
Source organism: uncultured Alphaproteobacteria bacterium (assembly GCA_903912465.1). Classification (GTDB taxonomy): domain Bacteria; phylum Pseudomonadota; class Alphaproteobacteria; order Caulobacterales; family Caulobacteraceae; genus Phenylobacterium. The sequence goes on from CAIWHQ010000364.1 coordinate 3,124, forward strand.
GTACATGAAGGGGTGCCGGCGGCCCCAGCGCGAGCGAAGGTTGTCTGACAGGTGGCCGATCACCGGATCGATGACGGCGTCGAAGACGAGGGCGGTAAGCAGGGCCAGGGCCACCAGCTTGGCCGGCACGCCGAGCACCTGATTGTAAAACAGCATCAGCATGTAGCTGAAACCGTTGTCCTTGACCCCGAAGGCCACGGAACCGAGGCCGTAGAAGAAGCGCGTGGAGCGATCGAGCCGCCTGTCCGCCGTTGGCGCCGCCGCTGAAACCATCATGTCCTCCCCCGGGAAAGAAACCCCGGGACATAGGGTCAGGCCCGCCGCAAGGCGTCAACCGCCGGCCCCGCCCTTGTCGCCCAACCAGCGCGCCTCTAGCATACCGCATGCTCAAAGCATGAGGGACCGAACATGACCGAGGCGCCCGCCGACTATCCGCTTTCCGGCCTCAAGGTCCTGGACCTATCCCGGGTCCTGGCCGGGCCCTTTGCCGGGCGCCTGCTCGCGGACCTGGGGGCAGACGTGGTCAAGGTCGAGCCCCCGGAGGGCGACGTGACCCGCTTCTGGGGCCGGGTGAAGGGCGGCGTGCCGGGCTTCTACCACCAGCAGAACGCCGGCAAACGCAACATCTCCATCGACCTGCGCGCGCCGGGCGCCCGGGAGCTGGTGCTGGACCTCGTGCGCAGCGCAGACGTCCTGATCGAGAACTACCGGCCGGACGTCATGGGCCGGCTGGGCCTGGGCTACGAGGTCCTGTCGCAGGCCAATCCGCGCCTCATCATGCTGTCCATCTCGGGCTTTGGCGCCGGCGGGCCGGAATCGCGCCGGCCCGCCTACGCGCCCATCGTCCATGCTGAGATGGGATTGATCGCCCGCCAGGCCCGCAGGAACGGCGTCCGACGGACCGACCTGCCCCTGTCCGTGGCCGATACCAACGCTTCCCTGCATGGCCTGATCGGCCTGCTGTCGGCGGTGATCCTGAGGCAGCGCACGGGGCTCGGGCAGCACATCGACATCGCCATGGTCGATGCCACCCTGGTCACCGACGACCAGTTCCACTACGAGGCCGAGGGTTCCGAAGACACCATGGACCTGCCTCCGGACATCTGGGAGACGGGTGCCGGCCCCATCCTGGTCTCGGCGGACTTCCGCTACCTGTTCCGGCAACTGACCACCAAGCTGGAGCTCAAGGACCCCGGCGAGGGCGTGGCCGACCTCGACCGCAAGATCGCCCTGCGTCGGGCGGCGGTGGGTGACCTGATGATGGGCTTGACCGACTGGGAGAAGGTCACCGCCGCGATGGCGGCCATGAATATCGCCTGGGGCGAGGTGCGCGACGGCGCCCGTCTGCGTGAGCAGCCGACCCTGGCTCACCGGGGCTCCATCGTCGACCTCGATGACCGCGAGGGCGGGACCCGGCCCATCCCCCAGTCTCCCTACCGCTTCTCGGCGGCCAGGAGCGGCGTGCGCGGCGTGGCCCCCCACCGGGGCGAGCATAATGCTGAGGTGCTGTCCGAGTGGTTGGGGCTGGACGCCGCGAAGGCGGCGGCCCTGCGGGAATCCGGCGTTCTGTCGGCGGACGCGGACTTGGTTCCTTAGCCGCGGCGGAGTTCCCACCCATTGCTCCCCCAAGGGGGAGCTCCCGGCGCAGCCGGGTGAGGGGGTCAACGGCGCCGCCAGCCTAGTCTTCGATCCCGTAGACCCTCGCCGCCGTCCCCCGGAACAACAGGTCCTTCTCGGCCTCGGAATAGGGGGCAGCGATGCGCTTCAGGCCGTTCCAGAGGGTGCGGTAGGACAGGCTCGCCCGGTCGACGGGGAAGTTGCTCTCGAACATGCAGCGGTCGGGGCCGAACACGTCGATGGCCGCCCGGTACCAGTCGCCCTGGGCGGTTGCGAAGGTGGCGGAGTCCGGGGCGCTGGTCTTGTGCCAGTCCCAGCCGTTGATGGGCATGGCCATGCCGCCCAGCTTGACCGTCACGTTCGGGCAGGTCGCCAGCTCGGCCATGTCCGCTCGCCATCTGCCGAAGTATTCGTCGCGCTTGCCGGCATAGGGGCCGATGCCCAGGGGGCCGCCCAGGTGGTCCAGGATGATGCTGGCGCCCGGGAAGGCCCGGGCCAGGTCGGTCAGCTCAGGGATCTGGGGGTGGAAGAGCCAGGCGTCGAAGGTCAGGCCCCTCTCCGCCAGTTTCGCGAAACCCCGCCGGAAGGTCGAGTCCAGGTAGAGGTGCGGCGGTGGGTGGTGATGCGAGGGCCGGATGGCGTCCGAGGCGTCCCAGGCCGCCGCGTGGCGGATACCCCGGAACAGGCCCTCGCCGGCGGCGACGTGGGCGTCGAGCAGGGCGTCGACGGCATCCGGTGCCAGCAGGTCTGCGGAGCCGACGATGGCGGCGATGCGGGCACCCTTCCCGTCCTGCGA
>CAIWHQ010000365.1 GCA_903912465.1 uncultured Alphaproteobacteria bacterium
GGGATGATCGAGGTGACGCCATGCTCCAGGCTGGGCTTGGCCGCCCCGTCCCACAGGAGCTGAACGTCGAAATGGGTGTGCGGGTCGATGAAGCCGGGTGCCACGGCCTTGCCGCCGGCGTCCATCTCGGCCCGGGCCGGGCCTTCCACCCTGGGCCCAACGGCCACGATGCGCCCGTCCTTTACAGCCACTTCTCCGGCGTAGGCCGGCGCGCCCGTGCCATCCACCACCCGCGCATTGCGGATCACCAGGTCGTGCATCTTACTCTCCCAAATCCGGGCCGCAGTCTCCGCCGCCGACCCCTACCCCGTAAAGCCCTTTCAGGATCTGCCGCCAGGGCCGACCGACCAGGTCGCCCGCCCCCGCCGCCCCGCAGCTGGCCAGGACATCGAAGCCGGCCTCGGCGTCCAGCACCACGGGGGCCACGACGCCGTTCTCGAACCGCACGCTGAGGGTCAGCTCGGCATCGCCGTCATGACCGGCGGAGACCTCGGCCGCCACCACCACGGCCTCACCGTCACCGCCGCCGGGTCCCGCCTGGCTCAAGACTGCGGGGGCTCGACGAAGACCACGTCTCCGCCCAGCAAGAGGCCGCGGGGCTTGCGCATGGCGAAGATGTGCAGGTTCCAGCCCCGGATCCTGTCCATGGCCTCCTCGAGCGGCAGGTCCGGCAGGGCCCGCGCCGCGAGCGCCTCCAGGGTCTCGTCCGCCTCCGGTGTCACGAACCGCCTCTGCACGGTGAGCGTCATGGGGGCCTCCCTGGCTGCCAGGTCGGGAGTTTGGCACGGCGGCGGATGGGGTTGCAATCTCAGGCGGGGCCTGCGGAGGCCGGTGGGCAGGGCGATCCCACTCCCCGCCTCCCTCGCCCTCCCCTACCGACCCGTGAAGACCGGCGGGCGCTTTTCCAGGAAGCTGGCCACGCCTTCGCGGTGGTCCTCGGTCTTCATGAGGGTGCGGATGGTCTCGATGGCCCAGCCGCCCAGTTCGCGCGGGTCGCCATAGGCGGCGCGGCGCAGGCCTTCCTTCATGTAGCGCAGGGCCAGCGGCGGGTTACAGGCAATGCGGGCGGCCAGGGCGCGGGCGCGGTCCATCAGCTCGGCGTGCGGGGCGACCTCGCGCACCAGGCCGATGCGCAGGGCCTCCTCGGCATCGATGACGTCGCCGGTGAAGAGCAGCTCGGCGGCCTTGGCCGGGCCGACGATGGCCGGCAAGCGGTAGAAGCCGCCGACGTCGCAGGTCAGGCCGCGCTTAATGAAGAGCTCGGCGAACTTCGCCTTCTCGCTGGCGATGCGGATGTCGGCGTAGAGGGCCAGTTCCATGCCCCAGCCCACCGCCGCGCCGTTAACGGCGGCGATGACCGGCTTGTCGCACTCAAGGGCCGCCATGGCCGCCGGGGTCGGGGCATGGCGCACGGTAGGCGGCGGGGGGATGGCGGGCTTGGGCCCGGCCATGATCTCGCGCACGTCGTCGCCGGAACAGAAGGCCGGGTCCGTTCCGGTCACGATCACGCAGCGGGCGTCAGGGTCGCGGACGGCCTGGCGGAAAGCGCGCTCCAGCCGGTCGTAGGCCTCGAAGTTGAGGGCATTGCGCTGTTCGGGACGGTTGAGGGTGATGACCGCGACATGGTCCTCGACCCGGTAGGTCACGCTCTCGGTTTCACCGCTCATCCGGGCCTCCCTGACGCCTCTTTGAGGCATGATGGCGGTCGGCGCTCCGGTCGGCAAGGCGGCGCAGGAGTGGATGTGGAAAGGGCCGGGGATCGCTCCCCGGCCCTCGCCGTATTCAACAGGCCCGGACCGCCTTACGGCAGGCGCGCGGTCAGCGAGACGCCGATGACGCGGGGCTCGTTCACGAAGGCGGTGTTGTTGTTGAAGTCGATGCCGCCCTTGATGTTGCTCTCATCGGTGATGTTGCGGCCGAACAGCGCCACTTCCCAGGCCCCATCCTCGCGGGCATAGCCGATCTTCAGGCCACCCTCGAGGTTACCGTCGGTGTAGAACTCCTTGGATTCATAGAGGAACAGGTTGGTCGGGCCCTGGACGTTCCAGTCGGTGAAGGCGAAGATCTGGCCGCCGTTACCGATGGGCAGGCTGAACCGCGCGCTGGCGTCGAAGATGTATTCCGGCGCGTTCGGGAAGGGATTGCCGTCGATCAGGGCGCGCTGCTGGCTCGTCAGCGGGTCGGTGACCGTGCACTGGGCGCAGATGCCTACCGCCAGCTTGCTGTCGTTGATCTCGGTGTCGGCATAGCTGTAGCCGGCGGTCAGGACGAGGTTGTCATTGACCACCCATTCGCCGTCGAGCTCGAAGCCCCAGGCCTGGCCTTCCTGGGCGTTGAGCAGTTGCACGATGTTCCCGGCGCCGCCGACCGCGGTGAACTGGGGATCATCGACCGTGTAGGTGAACAGGGCACCGTTCAGGCGGACGCGACGCTCGAAGAGTTCGCTTTTGAAGCCCGCTTCCCAGGACAGGATGGTCTCGGACTGGGCGACCGAAGGCGCACCGAAGAAGGCCACGTCCCGGCCCTGGATCGTCGGGCCGCGGAAGCCGCGGGCTACCCGGCCATAGAGACCGACCGTGTCGTTGACGGCATAGAATGCGCTCAGGTCCCAGCTGACCTGCTCGTCCGAGGCATCGACCTTGGAGAACGGGATCGGGGCGACGATGTTGGTCAGGCTCTTCTCATCGCTGGTCCAGCGCAGCCCGCCCGTGACCTTCCAGGCCTCGCTGAGCTGGTAGGAAGCCTGGCCGAACACTGCCCAGGAGGTGTTCTCGTGCCGCAACTCGGTGGCGGCCACGAAACCGGGATCGGTGCGCATCACCGCCCGGGAGTCGAAGTAGAAGGCACCAACCTGCCAGCTGAGGGGACCGCCGGTGTCGCTTGCCAGCCTGATTTCCTGGGTAAACTGGTCGAGGTCCCTGATGCCATCGGTGGTGTCGGACGGGAAGGGGATGAAGCCCGGGCCCGTGGCCATGTTGCCACCGTCGATATCGCCGCGGCTGAAGCCGTTGGTCGTTTCAAAGGCGGTGATGGAGGTCAGGGTGGCGGCGGGCAGATTGTACTCGACCTTCAGGGAGGTGCCGGAGCCGTCGTAGGCCTGCGGGTTGTCCCCGCCGCCATCGAAGTAGACCTTCTCGCGATCGTAGTTGGCATTGAGGCTGTTGCTACCCTTTGTCAGGATATTGGCGCGGAACACCGCCGAGGTGCCTTCCAGCGAACGGTTGTGGAAGGCCAAGAGGGCGCTGAGGTTTTCCGTGGGCGTAAGCAGCAGCTGCAGGCGGAAGGCCGTCTCGTCGTAACCTCCCAGGGCGTTGTCCTTCTTGGTGAAGGCGTTGTCGATCCAGTCCTCGCGGTGCTGGACCAGGACAGAGGCGCGGGCCGCGAGCAGGCCGTCGACGATGGGACCACCGACGCCACCATCGAGCGTCAGGGTCCCGTAGCTGCCATAGGTCGCAGTGCCGCGGGCGGAGAGGCTTTGGCCCGGCCGGATGGTGTCAAACTTGACGATGCCGGCAGTGGTATTGCGGCCGAACAGGGTGCCCTGCGGTCCCCGGAGCACCTCCACGCGGTCCAGGTCGAACAGCGGAGTGCTCTTCAGCACGACATTCTCCATCACCACGTCGTCCATGATGATGGAGACGGGCTGCGAGGCGGCGAGGTCGAAGTCGGCATTGCCCAGGCCGCGGATATAGAAGCGCGGGGCGACCCGGCCGTTCGAGGATTCGGCGTAGAGGGACGGCACGCGGGAGGACAGGGTCAGGATGTCGTCGCCAGCGGCGAACAGGCTCTGGAGGCGTTCGCCGGAGACAGAGGCGACGGACAGGGGCACCTCCTGCAGGTTTTCGCTTCGCTTCTGGGCGGTGACGACAACCTCGCCAACCGTTGTCTCCTGGGCCAGGGCAGGCGCAGCGAGGGCCAGGGCGGCGGAAAGGGCGGCCACGCCGCAGGAGAGGGAAAGGCGGCGCTTGGCCGACGTCGACTTGATCATGAAAAATCCTCGCGAAGTCCGCCGCAGGCGCGGCCACAGGGGTCGGGACGCCACCCGGCCCTTCAAGGTGTGGACTCGACCGCTATTGAGCGTCGGGGGCGGCATCTACCGCGCACCAGAGCGGGGCTGTGGATAACTTTCGGATTGTGTCGGTCCTGTGTCGAGTCGGTGACATCCGAATCGAAGCTGAGCACTGGGGAGGCGGAGGGTGGTGCAGCGGGCCATCCTGCGAATTCGACAAGCCTTCTTAGAGCAGGGGCGTGATGTTTCCGAGGCCTCGGTGCTGGATGCGGTGCTCTCCGGGGCCGGCACCGACCTGGCCGATATCCACGCGCGCCTGGCCCGCGGCGAGGCCCACACCGAACTCATATCCGACGATCAGGAGGCCCAGGCCCTGGGCATCAGGGGTAGCCCGAGCCTCGTGCTGGATGCCGGTCGGCAGACGCTCTACGGCAATGTCGGCTTCGGTATCATCCAGGCCAACATCGCAGATCTGCTGCGCGAACCCCAGGCCGGGGCGGCCAGCTGGTGCTGACCCCTTGCGGATCGCGGCCGGGCGCCCAAGTCTTTGTCACTTTGATCTTTTTCCACGGAGCTCCCGCATGACCGCCTCCCGACGCCAGGCCCTTGGCCTGGCCGCCGCCGCCCTTGTCCTGACCGCCTCGCAGGGGGCCCAGGCCGCCGACGCCGCCCTCGCCCAGGCCGTAGCCTCGGAGGCACGCCCCGCCGGGGACCGCGCCCGGGACGGGGCCCGCCATCCCGTTGAATCCCTGACCTTCTGGGGATTGAAGCCCGGCCAGACGGTGATCGAGGTCTCGCCCGGCGGCGGTTACTGGACGGAGATCCTGGCACCCTATGCGGCGGTGACCAAGGGCCGCTATGTGGCTGGCGTCGCCGATCTCGCCAACCCCAAGATCTCGGAAGGCGCCCGCAAGAGCCGGGCAGACTTCGAAGCCCGCTTCGCCACTACGGCCCGCTACGGCAAGGTGGAATACGTCGGCTTCGGCGCAACCTCCGGCCCGCTGGGCAAGCCCGGTTCGGCGGACCTGGTCCTGACCGCCCGCAACATCCACAACTGGATGTGGGCCCCGGGGATGCTGCCCAAGGTCATGAATGATTTCAACGCCGTATTGAAGAAGGGCGGAATCCTGGCGGTGGAGGAGCATCGGGCTGATCCTAAGCCGATGGCCCCTGACGGCCGCGATGGATACGTCTCCGAGGCTTCGGTGATCGCCGCTGCAGAGGCCGCCGGCTTCCGCCTGGCAGCCCGCTCGGAGATCAACGCCAACCCCAAGGACACCAAGGACCATCCCTTCGGCGTCTGGACCCTGCCGCCCAGCAGGCGCAGCGCCGCTCCCGGCGCCCAGCCGGCTCCGGACTTCGACCGGGCCCGCTACGATGCCATCGGCGAGAGCGACCGCATGACCCTGCGCTTCGTGAAGGTGCGCTGATTGTCGTGACGAAAAAGGGCCCCGGAGTGTCTCCGGGGCCCTGATCCGTTCTGGCAGCCAGCTCGTCGTCAGGCGAACTGGTGCATGGTGTTGGCCTCGCCCGAGGCCTTCAGAGCCGCCTCGCCGGCGAAGTATTCCTTGTGGTCGTCACCGATGTCCGAGCCGGACATGTTCTGGTGCCTCACGCAGGCGATGCCCTGGCGGATTTCCTGCCGCTGGACGTTGAGCACGTAGCCCAGCATGCCGGCCTCGCCGAAGTACTCCTTGGCCAGGTTGTCCGTGGACAGGGCCGCCGTGTGATAGGTCGGCAGGGTGATGAGGTGGTGGAAGATCCCCGCCCGACGCGCGCCGTCGGCCTGGAAGGTGCGGATCCTTTCGTCGGCCTCCTGGGCCAGGGCCGTGCCGTCGTAATCGACGCTCATCAGCTTTTCGCGGTCGTAAGCTGCAACGTCCTTCCCGTCCTTCTTCCAGGCATCGAAGATCTGCTGGCGGAAGTTCAGGGTCCAGTTGAAGGACGGCGAGTTGTTGTAGACCAGCTTGGCGTTGGGAATGACCTCGCGGATGCGGTCCATCATGCTGGCGATCTGCTCGACGTGCGGCTTCTCGGTCTCGATCCAGAGCAGGTCGGCCCCGTTCTGCAGCGAGGTGATGGAGTCCAGCACGCAGCGGTCGGCACCTGACCCTTCCCGGAACTGGAAGAGGTTGGACGGCAGGCGCTTGGGCCGCATCAGCTTGCCGTCGCGGGTGATCAGCACGTCGCCGGGGTTGCACTGGGCCGGGGTCACTTCCTCGCAGTCGAGGAAGGAATTGTACTGGTCGCCGATGTCGCCGGGGGTGTGGCTGACGGCGATCTGCTTGGTCAGGCCGGCGCCGAGGCTGTCAGTGCGGGTGACGACGATGCCATCCTCCACGCCCAGTTCCATGAAGGCGTAGCGGCAGGCGCGGACCTTGGCGAGGAAGTCCTCGTGCGGGACGGTGACCTTGCCGTCCTGGTGACCGCACTGCTTCTCGTCGGAGACCTGGTTCTCGATCTGCAGGGCGCAGGCACCCGCCTCGATCATCTTCTTGGCCAGGAGGTAGGTGGCCTCGGCATTGCCGAAGCCGGCGTCGATGTCGGCGATGATCGGCACGACATGGGTCTGGTAGGTGTCGACCGCCTTCAGGATCGAGGCCTCCTTGCCCTTGTCGCCAGCCGCGCGGGCGGCATCGAGGTCGCGGAACATCATGCCGAGTTCGCGGGCGTCGGCCTGCTTGAGGAAGGTGTAGAGCTCCTCGATCAGGGCCGGCACGGAGGTCTTCTCGTGCATGGACTGGTCCGGCAGGGGCCCGAAGTCCGAGCGCAGGGCGGCGACCATCCAGCCTGACAGGTAGAGGTACTTCCGGTCCGTGGTCCCGAAGTGCTTCTTGATGGAGATCATCTTCTGCTGGCCGATGAAGCCATGCCAGCAGCCCAGGGACTGGGTGTAGTTGGCCGAGTCGGCGTCGTAGGCGGCCATGTCCTTGCGCATGATGGCGGCGGTGTAGCGGGCGATATCGAGGCCGGAGCGGAACCGGTTCTGCACGCGCATGCGGATCACGGACTCGGCGCTGATGCCGTCCCACGTCCCCTTCTTGCTGCGGATGAGCGTCTCGACCTGCTGGATATCGTCCTGGTACGACATGGCCTTGGAATCCCTTGCTGGCCGGGCACCCGCCAGACGGGGCCTTCGGCGGCCTGCCGTGTGACGCAGGGATGACAGGGAATCGAGTCCCCTTGAAGTCGATCTGTCAGACTTTACAGACCAGACTTGTAATGTTGTAAGGAGCCGACTCTGGTGGAGGCCGGACCATGGCAACCGAGCGGCGGCTGTATGTAGGGCCTAGTCTGCGCAGGCTGAGGCGGGACCTGGGCCTGACCCAGGCAGACATGGCCGAGGACCTCCAGGTCTCTGCCTCCTACATCGCCCTCCTGGAGCGCAACCACCGGCCCCTCAGCGCTGAAATGCTGGTGCGCCTGGCCCAGACCTACCGGCTGGACGTGGCCACTCTCGCGGCAGAGGGCGGGAACGACTCCGCCCGGCTCCAGTCGACTCTACGCGATCCCATGTTTGCCGGAATCGAACTGAAGGCCCTTGAGGTGGCCGATGCCGCCGCCAACTTCCCGGGAGTCACTGAGGCCTTCCTGCGGCTTTACACCGCTTACCGCGAAGAGCAGCTGGCTCTTGCCGACCGCAGTGCCGACCAGAGGGATGCCGCCGACGCCGCAGATCCCGTCGCTGAATCCCGTCGTTTCCTGGCCGCCCGCCGCAACAGCTTCCCCGGACTGGATGAGGCTGCCGAACGGCTGGCCCAGGCCGTGGCGGGCAATGAGGGCCTGGCGGGCCACCTGAAGGCGCAACATGGCCTGCGGGTACGCCGCCTGCCGCCGGACGTCATGACCGGTGCCACACGGCGGCTGGATCGTCACCGGCGGGAAGTCCTGCTGGACGATACCCTCGACAGCGCCAGCCAGTCCTTCCAGCTGGCCCTGCAGACGGCCTATCTCGAGCTTGAGACCGAGATCGGCGAGGTGCTGGCGGCGGGCGCCTTCGAGACCGAAGGCGGCCTGCGCCTGACCCGTCGAGCCCTGGCCAGCTACGCCGCCGCGGCCCTGTTGATGCCCTACACCGCCTTCGCCCGGGCCGCAGAGTCCCGGCGCTACGACGTGGAGGCCCTGGGCCGCCAGTTCGGGGCCAGCTTCGAGCAGACCGCCCACCGGCTGACCACCCTGCAGAAGCCTGGCCAGGAGCGGGTCCCCTTCTTCTTCATCCGGGTCGACGAGGCCGGGAACGTCTCCAAGCGACTGGACGGTGCGGGCTTTCCCTTTGCCCGGCACGGCGGGGGCTGCCCCCTCTGGAGCGTCCACCAGGCCTTCCGGACCCCGCGTCAGATTGTCACCCAATGGCTGGAGCTCCCCGACGGCCAGAAATTCTTCTCCATTGCGCGGACCGTCACTGCCGGAGGCGGCGGCTTCGCCGCGCCGCGGATCGAGCGGGCTATCGCCCTGGGCTGCGCCGAGGAGCACGCTCATCGACTGGTCTACGCCCAGGACCACCGGGACGGAGGCCCGGACCAGGCCACACCGATCGGGGTGACCTGCCGGCTCTGCCACCGGGCAGACTGCGCCGCCCGCTCAGCCCCGCCCATCGGCCGCCAGATCCTGCCGGACGACTACCGCAGGACCCTGGCACCCTTCGGGTTTTCGGATGCCTGATTCGAGGGCCTGAGGGGCCCGCGCCCCATTGAAGCCCCGCGCTGCGCAGAGTATGGGGGCGCCGCTGCGGCAGGCTCTGCAGCCGCGCCCGGGCGCCCGTCGGCGGCCCGATCTGAAAGGTCGGAATGTCATGAAGGTCAGCACATCCC